>JAZFRG010000385.1:0-2020 GCA_036445535.1 Sphingomonadales bacterium | reverse complement strand
CTCTATCGATTAACCGATGAGCCGGGTCGCTTAACCGATGAGTCCGATAATAACTTTGAGCATTATTACGCGCTTGGATTTTCAGGAAGTTGGGATAGTCCACTCTATTTTGTAGGTTACAATATGGCTAAAACAATTTTGCAATATAGGGGGGCACACAAGTTGGTCGAATTATATAGTCAAACTCCGGCAGCGTTTTTTAAAGAATACATAATGCTTTACAAACACAAGCCTAATGCTGGCATCGTGCAATTTAGCCCCAGCACAGAAGAAATTATATTTGCAAATCAATAACCACCGGCAACGCCGCCAGAGGAAGTAATTGGGTATAGACCACGTTTTTACGCATAACCCCTTCTATAATTCAGGCTATTTAGTGAAATCGGATAGAAATTGGCAGAGACTCAAACCATAGAAAGGGTACTGACCCCTTAATTCTCTGGATTCAACGTATAAATGACAGACATTTTATTTCGGGATGGCCCAATGAAATTCCAAAAATCGGTTTTGGCTCTTTTACTTGCTACCGGTGCGATCCTTTTCGGGCCCACACTTGCAGATGACGAGGCTGAACAGGATCGCACCCGCTTTTCGCTTGGCATCACTGGATCCATGAGCGGTGATCTGGAATGGAACCATATCAAAATGCTGCGTTACATAAAGGTCCAGGATTTGTTCCTTACTATTGCTGATGAGCCTCGCTCACGGGATTTTGTGCTGGCGGCCTTTGCAGAACTACCCTTCGGCCTCAAGGAAATCATGGATCTAAGACTACTGCGGGAAGAAAACGGCTTTTATTACCTGAACTTCAATTTCCTGACGCAAGAAGACCAGAAACAAATCTATGATATGAGCGAAAAATACGGGCGCTCACTCACCCGGACTTATCAAAAGCATTGGGATGAGTTTGAAGTCATTTTCCAGGATTTTGATCAACCGCAAACCAGCCAGGAATATCTGGCTTATATTGTAATTGGTTTGATGTCACTTGATTGGGACGGTCTTGCAATTACCAGCGAAATGGATCTTAGAAGCACCGCCACCCACACTGAGGGGGAAAATGTCTACACCCCGTGGGCAAAAGAGGAAGGTGATCTGGTCTCTCTGCAAGAGCTTTATTGGGGCAGTCATAACGAAAACTTCAATCAGGAAAAATTTACCTTCACCTCTTTTGGTGACCACCATTCACTTCCCAGATTTGGTCTGCCGGATATAATTTGGGAAACCAGGGTCAGCCTGAATAATGCCCCGGAAGCTTTAACCACGTTACATAAAAAAGCGGGCAATTATGCCATGTTTCAGGCTGAGCAGGATTTTGGAAAGCTCTTGTATGCGTTGAATGAAAACGCCAAGCCGTTTGAAGAAATTCAAATCCTGACGGGATGGGATGAACCTATAACCAGGGCTTACCTGAATTTCTTAACAGAATTGCAGATTTTGACAAAAGGCGCCAACGGTTATCAACCAGCCATCCTGGTTTTAGATCCCGATGATCAGGAAATGGTGAAATCCGCCCGTGAACTCAGCTGGCAAATTATGGAAGACTGGTTGGAAGAAAATTATGACTTGATAAAAGCTGACTTGTCAGGTCTGTCCGCCGTTTCGCAAGGGATTCCTTTTGAGGTTATGTTTACTGAGGTCTGGCACTTCATTTTTGGCCTGACCAACCGTGATATGGCAAGAGCAGGTCTTTTCGCAAACCCTTACGGCGATGAGAGAACCTATAAAGGGTTCCTGACCGTTCTTTGGGCCGACGAAGTTTATGAGGATTTTAATTTACAATAAAACCCTTATTCCGAAACCACCGCCACCGGCACCGACAGATCATCGGACGAAGTATGGTCGACAATGGTCCGCCAGTCTTCATCACGCGTTGTCCGCGTCCTCCTACTTCGTTGTCAGCGAGCCGCGAATGACCGGTCTTGGGGGTATCGACTAGTTAACTCCAGCCGGAAAAAGGATTCCGGCTCTCGGTCTGCCTTATGCAGCCGTTGCCTTCTCCCAAGACGTAAAGGCACGC
>JAZFRG010000384.1:0-4560 GCA_036445535.1 Sphingomonadales bacterium | reverse complement strand
TGAAAGATTTGAAGTTCCAGAACCGCTACCAAGATCAGACAGCTCGTCGCCGGGGGATAGAGAATCATTTCCGAGCGTTAAATCATCGGCAGCCTGCAAGGTTTCTTCTCCGGGTAAAATCTCTTCTGGAGGCTCGGAAAAAAAGCTTTGAAAAACAAAAAGAACCCCCATGGAGAGAACAATTGCCAGAATTAAATTTTTGGTATCACCCATGTTTTATTTCCCGTGTTTGCAGGTGTGTCCGGTATCTGTGTCCGGTGTTTTTTCCTTAGCCGGAACCGGGTCAAAACCAGATCCTCCCCAAGGGTGGCAGCGGCCAATGCGCCTTAATGCCAGCCACGAGCCCTTAAGTCCACCATGAACTTTAATCGCCTCTAGGGCATAGCCGCTACAGGTAGGCTGGTACCGACAACTGGCTGGAAAATAAGGCGAAACCAAGCGCTGATAGCCCCTGACCGATAACCTTGCAAATTTTGCCAACGGGCTCATTCGTCTTCCTTAACTGGTGGTCTCGTATGTAGGGAAGAAAGAGCCGTTTGCAAATCTTTTTTAAGTGAATCAAAATCCCGTTTTAGGGCCGCCCGGCGGCCAATCACCACATAGGTTGCCCCTGGTTTGGCAAATTCTGGAAGAATTTCGGCTATGACCTGGCGAAGTCGTCTTTTGATCCTGCTCCTGTCAACCGAACCCCCGGTTTTACCGCTAACCGTCAGACCAATTTTAACCGGGCCGGTTTCATCCCTAGAGGCAAGGAATTGTACGACAAGACCAGGCATAACCTTTTTATTGTTAACCTTGGCCACGGCCAGATATTGGGGCCTGGTCTTTAATTTTTCTATGGTAATGGCTTTTGGCATGGCGGGGAGTATACCTGAAATTTCCAAAAAAAAACCGGCCCAAAGTTATTGAGGCCGGTCACTGAATTTCAAAAGGCAAAAAACCTTAAGCAGAAAGACGCTTACGACCCTTGGCACGGCGTGCGTTCAAGATTCTGCGGCCGCCAACGGTGGCTTTGCGGGCGCGAAATCCGTGGCGCCGTTTTCTTACCAAATTGCTCGGTTGAAATGTTCTTTTCATCGTACCCTCTTTGCGTTCTCTTCTTGGGTCAAAAGCCGGTTCTAGCGACAGCCCGCGGTGTATACCGCCCAAGCTTTTTGAAGTCAATGGCCTTTGCTCTTTTTTGCCATTTCATATAAACCTTCAGGACATGCCTTTTTCGGGGAGAAAAGATGGCACCACAGAAACACTATAAATCTTTAAAAAAGGTCATTTTTCTGGGCTTCCTGGCGCTCATTTTTGGGCTTGCCAGTCCCGCACTTCAAGCTGCAGAAAAAGTCCGGCTTATGGAACGCTGGCTGATGAATGATGCCCTTTCTGAGCGTATCGTTGATCATAGCTCCTGGCAGGAAATCCTGGATTCTTATATCATTAAAACCCCCTCTGGAACCTTGTTTGATTTTGCTGCAGTAACCAAAGCAGATATTATCAAACTGGACCGCTACCTAACCGCCCTGTCCCGAACCGATGTTGACCGCCTGAACACGGCCCAGCAAAAGGCCTTTTGGATCAATGCCTTTAATGCCCTTAGTATCCGGGTAGTTTTATCTGAATACCCGGTGAGCAGTATCAACGATATTGGCGGAGGGTTTTTTTCCTCAGGGCCATGGGACGAAAAAAGTTTCCGGGTTTATTTGATCGATTTAAGCCTTAACGACATTTATCACCGGATTTTAAGACCAATTTGGCAGGATAATAGGGTCCATTATGCACTAAGCTGCGCCGCCAAGGGATGTCCCAATCTTGCGGATAAAGCTTTTAGCGCTGAAACTTTGGACCGGGATCTGGATACCACAGCAGGGGATTTCATTAATAACAGCAAGGGAATTTTGCAGGTTAATGGCAACTCAATTAGGCTTTCAAGGCTGTACGATTGGTACAGGGATGATTTTGGAAAAACCGAGGCCGGGGTAATCCAGCACCTAAAATCCTTTGCGGATACCAAAACTAGCGCTAAATTAGAGGGCATCACTCAAATTAATGGCCACGCCTTTGACTGGTCGCTAAACGACAGGGAGAAAGGCCGCTAAGGCTAAAGAAATGGAGCGCCCCAGAACCAGTTTTTTCAGAAGCCTTTCGGTCCAGTTGCTGGTCCTAACGGTTTTCTTTGCGACTCTGGTTGCGCTCATCATTTATATTCCTTCGGTTGCCCAATCCTGGAAAAACTATTTGGACCAACGCCTTGTTGCCGCCCAAATCGCCGCTCTGTCTTTGGAAGAAACCCCCGGCCAGGAGGTCAGTCCAATGCTGGAAACAGAACTTTTATCCTCCGCAGAAATCCAGGCAGTAATTGTTCTTCGGGAAGATTCCCGGCAATTAATTTTACGCTCAACGCTACCTTCCAGCATCAGTGCTTTTTATGATCTTCGTGAAATTGGCCCTCTGGATCTAATTATGGCTTCCTTTGATACCCTGTACCGGGGCGGAGAAGGCAGTATCCAGGTGCAAGGAAGCCCTATTAATACCCGCCATCAATCTGTTCAAATTGTTTTGGATGAGGGTCCGCTTTATTTGGTTGTTTCCCAGTTTTCCCGTGATTTTTTGCAAATTTCGTTACTGGTTGTCCTGTTTGCCTCGGTTTTGATTTACCTTGCAATTTTGTTTTTCCTGGTCCGGCCCACCACCAGAATTGCTGAAAACCTGGTGGCATTTTCCAAAACCCCTGAAGCCCACGGGAAAACCCTTAAACCCAGCGGCAGAAAGGACGAGGTGGGGCTATTGGAATTTGAGGTTAAACAGATGCAAACCGAAGTTCGAAAGGCCCTGAAACAGCAGTCTCGTCTGGCTAATCTCGGCCTTGCGGTTAGTAAGATTAATCATGATCTGAAAAACATTCTTTCCACCGCCCGGCTTTCCATGGAAATGTTGGAGCGCAAACCTTCGGGCAAGGGCCAGGCCAAAATTATGGAGCGGTTTTTGCGCTCGGTGGACCGCGCTGTGGCGCTAGGTGAGAGGACCTTAAAATACGGCAAGGCCGAAGAACCTCCTGCAGAGAAAAAAATGTTTGTCTTAAGGGACCTCGTCAAGGGGGTTCAATCTACTTACCGGGAAAGTGGCGCTTCAGCGTTAAAATGGAAAATCGAAATTCCCCCAAGCCTTGAGGTCTATGCCGACCGCGAACAAATATTCAGGGTGCTTTTCAACCTGACCCGGAATGCCCAGGAAGCCATGAACGGTAAGGGAACAATTTCAATTTCCGCGACCAAGAAAAAAGGGGAAACCCTCCAGGTTTTCTTTGAAGACCAAGGCCCCGGCATCCCGGAGACGGTTCAGGAAAACCTGTTTGTGCCCTTTGCCGGAAGCACCAAGGGCGGATCGGGGCTGGGGCTGGTGATCGCAAAAGAGTTGGTTGAGGCCAACGGCGGGCAATTGGCTCTGGTTAAGACAGGGGAAACAGGGACCACATTTGGGTTTACCTTGACCCTGAAATAAAGGAAGAGATTTTTAGCTGGGCTCAAGGCGGGCCAATTCCAGTTTTTCTTCCCGAATAAAAAGCCGGTTTTGCAGTTCCTGGGCTTCAATTCTCGCCAAAAGCACTCTTGCCGCTTCAGGCAAGGGACTGTCAAGAGCGGCAATTCGAGCGCGCATTTTTGTAAAATCCTCGGTGTATTGGCTAATGTTGGAAAGCTCCATCTGGGCCCCCAGCCAGCTCTCGGCAAAGTCTTCTCCGGTATCAACGGTCATAGACTTGCGGGCCTTCGAGTAATCCTCAAAACGCCTGTTGATGTTGGTCACCAGGGTCCGATAATCGGCATTGATTGTTTTCATGTAAGCGGTAGTGTTTTCAACACCTAAGGTGTCTTCAGGTAAAAGCGAAGGCAGCGGTGCCAAGCTAACCTCGAGGCGCGCGTCTAGACCATCATTGGTTGCGCTGATGTCATTGCCAAAGGAAACCGTGGGCCATTCCTCTGGCGCTGCACAGGCAGAAATTGCCAGACCCAGAAGAATTGTTTTTAAGATGCTTATTCGTTTCATGTACTCGCCATCGTTATTAGGGCCTGGACTTTAGGGAGCGATGCTAACGCACCTGAAATAACCCGGCAAGAAGAATGGTATTATTTAAGACCATGGGACAAGCAAGGCTTGCAAAAGGGGGGCTTTGAGGTTAGACCACTCGAGCCCAAAAGGCTAATTTGCGCCCGTAGCTCAGCTGGATAGAGCACTAGACTACGAATCTAGGGGTCGGGGGTTCGAATCCCTCCGGGCGCGCCATTTACAATAACCCACCTCCCGGTGGGTTTTTTTAGGGGAGAAAAATTAAGGCAGATCCATTTCAAGGATAGTCATGGTGTAGGCGTAGGAAATTTCGCCCTCGTCCTCATCGCGGTAGATGGTGGCAATAAATTCCTCGCCGATATAGACCTCAACCGAATCGACATCCTCGCGCCGGGGCTTGATCCGGATCGAGGGCATGTTGAATTTATCCCGAAGGTAGGTTTGCAGTTTGCCGATTTCTTGGGGGCTCATTATTTTCTCCTGCGATTCGTTTCAAGGTTGCCCCCC
>JAZFRG010000383.1:0-3001 GCA_036445535.1 Sphingomonadales bacterium | reverse complement strand
CGCGGGCGCCTGGGAAATGTGCCCATCATGCCGCTGGGCCCTAACTCCAAAAGATACCCGGCACCCCGATTACGAGGAAGGCGTCTCCTGCCAGAATTGCAAAAGCAAGTTATCTGAGAAAAAAATTGCCTCCAGTCGCGAACGCCACAAGCAAATCAAGCTCGCTGAGAAGCGTGGCACCAAGCATTTAGGGTGAAATTCTAAACCTTGACCAAACGGTGAGTTTTTGTGGTATAAGTTTTTGCCTTATCAACCTCAGGAAGATTTCCGAACTTCGAAGGAAGGGATAGTTATGCCAAAAACAACTCAAAGAACCTGCTTCGTTATAAGCCCAATTGGCAAGGACGGAAGTGAAGAACGACGCTTAGCTAGTTGGTTTTTAGAACGAATTGTCACTCCGGTTTTGGCTGAAGAATTTAAATATAAGGTTGTAAGAGCTGACAAAATAACCAAGCCAGGGATGGTTGATAGCCAAATAATTGAACATTTAATGGAATCTGAATTAGCAATCGCAGATTTAACTTTTTTAAACCCTAATGTCCTTTACGAAATTGGTATTAGACACGCATTTTATAAGCCGGTTATTCATTTGGCAAAAAAAGGGCAACCCCTTCCTTTTGATAATACACTTTTTCGAACAATTTTTTATGACATTGATCTTCCAAAAGATATAGATGAAGCAAAAAAGAGTTTAGGAGAGGCGGTTAAGGCTGTTGAGGAGGCTGATTTTGAAGCAGACAATCCTGTCACCCGAACACTAGGGCGTAGCGAAATTTCACGAAACTCCACTCCTGTTGAAAATCAAATTTTGGATTCCGTTAAGAGGTTTGGTGAACGACTCGTCATTTTAGAAAACCAAATAGAAAATCAAAAATATTTTCCATCTACTCTACCTTTGGAATTGGAGGTACAGGCTGCCAGAAATAGAAACGCTTTGGCGCATTCCTTTGTAAACGAAAATAGTTTGGATGATTTGTTAGGACGGAGCCCAAGAAACCCCTCATTTGTTTCTTCTGGGGGGGAAAACTTTCTTAATGCTCCGGCTGGGACATTAGACCAATTGGTAAGAGAAAGTTTAGAAAGACAAGTCTTGGAACAAAATAAAAAAAACCTAGAAGAAATAGAAACTGAACTCCACAAAAAACAAAAACCAAAATAAAACATTCAATTGTAAAAAATTCCCTCAAACTCCTCCAAGATATTGTTGTTGTTCTTTTAAAAACCCCTATAATGTGTGGGCCTTGCCGGTTTCCGGCAGGACGTAAATTTGGCTAAAATGCTTAGAATTTGGAATTCATGAACGATTTATTTGACATTCAGGGCGCCACCAAGGGCGATTATACCGCGAAAGACATTGAGGTTCTGGAAGGCCTTGAGCCGGTCCGGAAACGCCCCGGCATGTACATCGGCGGCACCGACCCGAGCGCCATGCACCATCTCGCCGCCGAGGTCATCGATAACGCCATGGATGAGGCCGTTGCCGGGCACGCCAGCCGGATGGAAGTGGAGCTGATGGAGGATGGCTCGTTAGTGGTCACCGACAATGGTCGCGGCATTCCCATCGACCCGCACCCAAAGTTTAAAAAGATATCGGCGCTGGAAGTGATCATGACGACGCTGCATTCCGGCGGCAAATTTTCGGAAGGCGCCTATAAAACCTCCGGCGGGCTCCACGGCGTGGGCGTATCGGTGGTCAATGCGCTCTCCGAAAAGCTGGTTGTTGAGGTCGCCCGGGACAAGGAAATCTGGAGCCAGGAATTCTCACGCGGCAAACCCGTCACCAAGCTTACTAAAATTGGCACTGCGCCGAACCGCCGCGGCACCAAAATCCACTTCATGCCTGACTTTGAAATCTTTGGCGCGAAGGGCGTCTTTAAACCCAAAACCCTTTATAAAATGGCGCGCTCAAAGGCCTACCTGTTCCGCGGCGTTGAAATCAGATGGAAGTGCGCCCCCGAGCTTTTAAAGGAAGGCGATGAAACCCCTGAGGAAGCCGTCCTTCATTTCCCGGGTGGGCTTTCGGAATACCTGGATGAGGTTTTAAAGGATAAAAAAGTCATTACCGAGGAAAGCTTTGCCGAGCGCGCAAGGTTTGCCATGGACCAGGGCAAGGTCGAATGGGCGATCAAGTGGCTCAGGTTCGACGACGGCTTTGGCTCGTACTATTGCAACACCATCCCCAACCCTGACGGCGGCACCCATGAGGCCGGGGTCAGGAATGCCCTTGTGAAGGGGCTCAGAGCCCACGGTGAGCTAACCGGCAACAAAAAGGCCAAGGAAATCGTCGCCGATGATGTGCTGAGCCAAGCCTGTATCATGCTCTCGATCTTTTTGCCCGAACCGCAGTTCGTTGGCCAAACCAAGGACAAGCTTTCCAACCTTGAGGCCGCCAAGTTAGTGGAAGCAGCGGTTCGTGACCGGTTTGATCTCTGGCTTTCCTCCGCCCCGGACCGCGCTGAATTTTTGCTGAACACCATTCTGGAACGCACCGAGGAACGCCTTCGCCGCAAGCAAGAGCGCGAGATTAAAAGAAAAACTGCCGTCAGCCACCGGAAGCTTCGCCTGCCCGGCAAGCTGACCGATTGTACCAAGAACGACCCGGAAGGCACCGAACTTTTTATTGTTGAAGGGGATAGTGCTGGGGGCTCGGCCAAACAGGCGCGCAATCGCTATACCCAGGCGATTTTGCCGATCCGCGGAAAAATCCTGAACGTTGCCAGCGCAACGCGCGATAAAATTGCCGCCAATTCCGAGATTTCAGACATCAACCAGGCGCTGGGCTGTGGCAACCGCGACAAGTTTGAATTGAAACATCTGCGCTACGAAAAAATCATCATCATGACCGATGCTGATGTCGACGGTGCCCATATCGCAACGCTTTTAATGACCTTCTTTTATCAGGAAATGAAGGGCCTTGTTGAGGCCGGACGTTTGTTCCTGGCGCAACCTCCGCTCTTTCGCATCGCCCAGAAAGGTGTGGTTCATTACGCCCGCGATGACC
>JAZFRG010000382.1:0-3720 GCA_036445535.1 Sphingomonadales bacterium | reverse complement strand
GATTATCGAATCGGTCTCTCCCGCAAAAACCAGCACAGAACCTGGAATTTTTGGCTTTGTGCAGGGCTGGTCGCCACCCAGTGGCGTTGGCCAGAGATCATAGTCTGGATTAAGGTTAAGTCAAGTTAACGAACGACGTTAAATCGCAATTCCTCAGCCGTGACTTCAAAGCCGATCAGAACCTCGTAATCGTAGCGTCTGGGCTCTTCAAAATCATTAAAGGTTTGGACCAGGGTTTCATGGACGCCGGCGGTATCGCTGCCCGGTTTAAAATTAATCCGGGTGGTATAAACTTTCTTGTGGGTGATCATATGGTTATCTCTTAAGACCACTACATAGTAGCTCAAGACATGCGATTGCCCATCAAAGGCAACACCTTTTTTGGCCCTGATGGAAAAAGAAATTTCCGTGGAAACCGATGATCCCTCGCTGCAATTGGATTCAAGGTTGGTAATATTGGCATCAAAAACCACATCAGCGTTGGTTTGGCCCTGGCCGTTAAACCGGGTTATTGTGTTTAAGTGATCAATAACTCCAACCGCCGGGCAGTTAGAAACCTGAATTAAACCCCGGCTCATTTTTTTACCACCACAGGATGACAGGACCAGCGAAATTAGCAAAAGAGAAGCGACAAATTTTAAAGGGCTTAAAGTTTTTTTCATTGGTTGATTTCCAATTTTTCCTGTTTCAATTCCTTGTGGGTGCCATCACAAAGGGGGGCGTTTTTGGAAGCTTTGCAGCCACAAAAATAGACCTTGTCGGCAACACCGGTCTGAAACTTAACCGGGGCCAACCCGGTCCCTTTGTGAGAGCCGTCACAAAACGGTTGTTTTTCCGACAAACCACAGGCGCACCACCAATAAATACGGTCCGGCTTGACCTCAGTAAGATAATGGGAGGTCTTGGCAACTTTAGGCAAATCCATGAAAATTCTCTCCTAAATCTAAAGCGGGGCCATCATAGGGAAGGTTTGTTCCCTAGACAAGCGCCAGTTTCCCCCAATTGTCTAAAAACCTAAAACTTTCGAATTTCTTTGAAGTCACCGTTTGACGAGGGTACAATCCTGGTGTAAATCCGCATCCTACGCGGAATAGAAAACTTTGATTGGATAAGAACATGAGCAAGCCCACCCTGAATGTACTCGTCGCCAACCCCCGTGGGTTTTGCGCTGGTGTCCAGCGCGCCATCCAGATTGTTGAAGTGGCCTTGGAAAAATTTGGTCCGCCGGTTTATGTTCGCCATGAAATTGTTCACAACCGCTACGTCGTTGAGGGTTTGGAAGCCAAGGGGGCTGTTTTTGTTGATGAACTGGATGAGGTTCCAGAGGGCGTTCCTGTGGTTTTTTCTGCCCATGGGGTCCCGAAAATCGTTCCCGCTGAAGCCCAACGCCGGGGCCTTTATTATGTAGATGCCACCTGTCCCCTGGTGAGCAAGGTTCACCGTGAAGCCGAGCGCCATCATCGCGAAAATTGCCATATTATTATGATCGGCCACGAAGGTCATCCGGAAGTTATTGGCACCTTGGGCCAGTTGCCCGAGGGATCCATTACCCTGGTTGAATCCCAGGAAGATGTTATTGCCTTGAAATTCAAGGCTGATCAATCCCTGGCCTTCATCACCCAGACCACCCTTTCAATTGATGACACAGCAGAAATTATTGACCTTTTGAAAAAGAAATTCCCAAAAATTAAAGGCCCCAAAAAGGAAGATATTTGCTACGCCACAACAAACCGCCAAGAGGCGGTAAAGGCAATTGCTGAGCGCTGCGACCGGTTGCTTGTGATCGGCGCCCCTAACTCTTCCAATTCGCTTAGGCTTGTTGAGGTGTCTGAACGCAACGGCACCCCCGGCAAACTTTTGCAACGGGCCCAGGATTTGGACTGGAAATGGCTCAAAGGAGCCAAGACCGTTGGCATAGCTGCGGGTGCTTCAGCCCCGGAAATTTTGGTTGATGAGGTTCTAGAATCCCTAAAAGAGCACTTTCAGATTGTTCTTGAAGAGGTGACTTCAAAGAAGGAAAATGTGACCTTCAAGATGCCCGCAGCGCTTTTGAAAGAAGCTTCTTAATCTTAATCTCAAATGGCTGTTTACACCGACGTTGACCGAGAAACCTTGCAGGGTTTTTTGCGCCGTAATTATGACCTCGGGGAACTAATCGATTTTGCCGGAATCCCTGAAGGCATACAAAACACCAATTATTATGTAAAAACTGAAAAGGGGAAATTTATTTTAACCCTTTTTGAGCGACGCACCCCAACCCGCGACCTTCCCTTTTTCTTTGATTTCATGAAACACCTGGATGGAAAAGGTTTCTCCTGCCCTTTGCCAGTTGCTACCAAAGCCGGGTACCCGTTAACGGAATTGGTCAAAAAACCTGCAGTTCTGGTTACTTTTTTACCCGGCCTATCTATCGAAAAGCCTAGCCCGACCCAGTGTTTTGCCAGCGGTGAATTGATTGGTAGGCTCCACAGGGCTGGTAAAAAATTTCAAAAAACTCGTGAAAACCTGTTCTCCCCAAAAAGAGTTGAAACGATGTTTAAAAAATTGCAGCCGGGGATTTCGGGAACCTGGCCAGGGTGGGAAAAGGAGATTGAAGCCGAGTTGGCCTTTCAGGCCGCCAATCCGCTTAAGGGATTACCCTTTGGTACGATCCATGCAGATGTTTTTCCGGAAAACGTCTTTTTTAAAGGGGATGCCGCCACCGGGCTGATAGATTTCTATTTTGCCTGTCGAGATTTTCTCGCCTTTGACCTGGCCATTGCCTTGAGTTGCTGGGGCTTTAATATACAAGGCACGCTATTGAGGGAACATTTCAAAAGCATGCTGGAAGGCTATGAAAAAATCAGACC
This sequence comes from Sphingomonadales bacterium, assembly GCA_036445535.1. GTDB lineage: Bacteria > Pseudomonadota > Alphaproteobacteria > Sphingomonadales > SMXR01 > SMXR01. The sequence continues at coordinate 871 of JAZFRG010000382.1, read as the reverse complement.
CCTGACAAAAAAAGAGCGCGCAGCCCTTCCCATTTTACTCAGGCGCGCCTCTTTGAGTTTCCTGATGACCCGGGTTGAGGATGTCCTGCATCCCCCGGGTAATATTCTGGGGATGCAAAAAGACCCGAAAGAATTTATGAATATTCTGGCCAACCAGCAAAAGAGAGGTCACATTGAGGATTATTTTTAAGAGGAACTAATGAGCAAACATTTGGTCACAATTTATACTGATGGGGCGTGTTCCGGGAACCCCGGCCCCGGTGGCTGGGGTGCACTTTTGCAGTTTAATGGCACCGAGAAAGAACTGTGCGGCGGCGAAGCAGAGACGACCAACAACCGGATGGAGCTAATGGCGCCGATTAAGGCCCTGGGTGCCTTAAAAAAACCCTGCACTGTTACAATTATTACCGACAGCAAATACGTTAAGGACGGGATTACCACCTGGATCCATAACTGGAAAAAAAACGGCTGGCGGAACGCGAAGAAAAAGCCCGTTAAAAATGCCGATCTTTGGCAGGCCCTGGAGAAGGCAACAAACGGCCATGAAGTTAGCTGGGAATGGGTCAAGGGCCATGCCGGTCATGCAGAGAACGAGCGCGCCGATGCCCTGGCGAACCAGGGCATGGTAGATTATTTTTTAGGATAAATTATTTAACGACTTCAACCTTGATCCTGGTGCCGTCCAGACCAACAACCCTGACGCTTTCACCCTTATCCAGTTTATTGGGGCCAATCGCAGTCCAAAGGGTATCTTCAATTTTAATCTTCCCTTTGCCGTTCTTGAATGGAACAACCACCTCGCAAATCTTGCCAACGTACTGTTGACCACGGCGGTTCAGGGTATTGTCTTCCGAGGGGACCTCTTTTTCCA
>JAZFRG010000381.1:0-2415 GCA_036445535.1 Sphingomonadales bacterium | reverse complement strand
TTCGGTCTGCATGGCATCAGCTGGCGGGGTTGGCGGAATGTTGAGCTTGTTTTTGTTGCCGCAGGCCGCAACCCCCAACATCAGCAAGGCGCTTAGCCCTAACCTCAAAAGTTTATTGGACACGGCTGTCTCCTTGTTTATTTACTCTAAACGCCAATTTCAGAGTTTACACAAAATTGTTGATGTGAACAGCTAGAAGGCCTCCTATGATAAAAAAAATTGTAAAACGGAGTTTGAAAAATGGCACAACTTAAAAAGATAACCTTTGAGGGAACGGACGGAAATCTTGCCGGCAGTCTGGAACTTCCAGGCGGCACCCCCAAAGCCTTTGCCCTCTTCGCCCATTGTTTTACCTGCTCAAAAGATGTTTTTGCCGCAAAAAGAATTGCCAGCGGCCTAACCGAAGCCGGGATTGCTGTGCTGCGCTTTGATTTTACCGGGCTTGGCAACAGCGAGGGCGACTTTGCCAATACCCATTTCAGCTCCAATGTTGAAGACCTTCTAAAGGCTGCCAATTTTCTGCGGGAAAATTACCAGGCCCCGGAAATTCTGATCGGCCACAGTTTGGGCGGGGCCGCGGTCTTGTCTGGTGCTGGCGAAATCCCCGAAGCCAAGGTGGTGGTGACCATTGGTGCGCCCTTTGATCCCGGCCATGTGGTCCATAATTTCGGCGGCCAAATTGAAGAAATAAAAAAAGAAGGGATTGCCGAGGTCACCTTAGCGGGCCGAAAATTCACTATTAAAAAGGAATTTTTGGAGGATCTGGAAAGCCAGGATGTGGGCTTAAAGATAAAAAATTTAAGGAAAGCATTGCTGATATTTCATGCCCCTGAAGACAGCTATGTCGGGATTGAAAATGCCGGCAATATTTTCCAGGCCGCCAAACACCCGAAAAGCTTTGTTTCACTCTTTGGCGCGGATCATCTTTTAACCAAAAAAGCAGACGCCAATTACGTTGCCGAGGTGATTGCCACCTGGGCCGGGCGCTATATCGAGGGCAATGCCCCCGCCCACCCCGAAACATCACTGCAACTGGCCGATGGCGATACTTTGGTGATGGAGAACGGCAAGGGTAAGTTTTCGCAATACGTCAATAGCGCCGGGCATATTTTGGTTGCCGATGAGCCCCAAAGTGTCGGCGGGGAAAATTCCGGCCCCACGCCGTACGACTTTTTGCTGACAGCGCTTGGGGCCTGCTCAACTATGACGATGCGCATTTATGCGGATTTTAAAAAGTTGCCGCTTGAGCGCGTGGCGGTCAAACTTTCGCACCAGAAAATTCATGCCGAGGATTGTGCAGACTGCGAGACCAAGGGCGGCAAGCTGGATGAAATCTTCAAAGAGATTGAAATCATTGGGGATGACCTAACCGAAGAAAACCGCCAGAGCATCAAAGCCATTGCCTCAAAATGCCCGGTCCACAGGACCTTGCTTTCAGAGGTCAAAATCAGAACCAAATTGATGAATTAAAAAGGAGAATAAAATGATGGAAATGATGGGAGATATGGTTGGCTGGTTTATGTCCCTAGGGCTGGTGTTTATAATCCTGATCGGGGGGTTGCACTTTTTACCCGCAGTCATAGGCTTTGTCCGGGATCACCCAAGCAAATGGGCTATCCTTGTGCTTAACCTGTTCCTGGGTTGGACCTTTATCGGCTGGATCGTGGCGCTAATATGGGCGCTAACCGGGGTTAGGAAGTAAGCCTTAATTTTCTTCTTTTGGGGGCTTAACAACCCGGATGTGGAGTTCGCGCAAGTGCTTGGTATTGACCTCCGCAGGGGCATTCATCATCAGGTCTTCGGCGCGCTGGTTCATCGGGAACAGGATCACTTCCCTAATATTGGGCTCACCCGCCAGCAGCATAACGATCCGGTCAATCCCAGGCGCTGAGCCCCCATGGGGCGGTGCGCCCAGGGAAAGTGCGTGGAGCATGCCCGGAAATTCGTTCTCTAAGGTGGCTTCATCATAGCCGGCAATCTCGAAGGCTTTTTTCATGATGTCAGGGCGGTGGTTCCGGATCGCGCCGGATGACAGTTCAACCCCGTTACAAACGATGTCGTACTGGTAGGCGAGAATGTCCAGCGGATCCTTTTCCTCTAGGGCCTTCAAGCCACCCTGGGGCATCGAGAACGGGTTGTGGGAAAATTCAATTTTCTTTTGGGTTTCCTCCCATTCATACATCGGGTAATCGACGATCCAGCAAAACTCGAAGACATCATCCGGGATCAAATTTAAATCTTCACCGATTTTGGTGCGCGCCTTGCCGGCCAAATCGGCGGCTTGTTTTTCATCGCCGGCGGCAAAGAAAACGCCATCGTTATCGCCTAATTTAAGCTGTTTCCTGAGTTCGGCAGTTTTCTCCTCACCAAGATTTTTGGCGATCGGGCCACCGGCCACGCCCTCTTTAATGTTGA
>JAZFRG010000380.1:0-4608 GCA_036445535.1 Sphingomonadales bacterium | reverse complement strand
TACTGCCAAACTTGGAATTTCAGCCATTTTTATCGCCCTTATCGGGGTCACCTCTTTTTACCTCACGGGCGGGGCTTCGGGGAGTATTTTTATTATTTCAGCAGCCATGATCGGCGGCTACATGGCCATAAATATTGGCGCCAATGATGTCGCCAACAACATTGGGCCCGCCGTCGGTTCCAAGGTTCTGACCATGGGCGGGGCGCTGTTGATTGCGGCAATTTTTGAGGCTTCGGGGGCGCTTATTGCCGGTGGCGATGTGGTCAGCACAATATCAAAAGGGATCATTAACCCCGACGCCATTCCAACTGCCAAAGCTTTTATTCTAGCCATGATGGCAGCACTTTTAGCGGCAGCCCTTTGGATTAATCTTGCCACTTGGGTCGGCGCCCCGGTTTCAACCACGCATTCGATTGTTGGCGGGGTATTGGGCGCAGGCGTAGCCACCGCCGGGCTGATGACCGTGAACTGGCCCGTCATGGGGGGAATCGCAGCGGCCTGGGTAATCTCGCCTGTCATGGGCGGGGTTTTTGCCGCGCTTTTCCTGGTGATTATCAAATTCATGGTTCTGTACCGGCGGCACAAGGTCAAAGCCGCCATCACCTGGGTGCCGATTTTGGTGGGTATTATGGCCACCGCGTTCTCGGTTTATCTGGCCATCAAGGGTTTCAAAAAAATCTGGACGCCCAATCTTATCGAAATTATCGCCCTTGGGATTGGGGCCTTCGTAGTCGCGTTTTTTGCTACCAAACCTTTGGTAAAAAGGGCCTCCGTTAAAATTGGCAACACCAAGAAGGAAGTGAACGCCCTTTTCAAAATTCCGATGATTTTCGCTGCAGCCCTGCTGTCTTTTGCCCATGGCGCCAACGATGTTGCCAATGCTGTCGGCCCGCTGGCCGCCATTGTCAGCACGGTCACAACAGAGGGTATTTCAGCAACCGTGGGCATCCCGCTTTGGGTTATGTTAATAGGTGGGGTTGGGCTTTCGGTTGGACTTATTCTTTATGGCCCCAAACTAGTGAAAACCGTTGGCAGTGAGATTACCAAACTCAACCCCAGCCGGGCTTTTAGTGTCGCACTGTCTGCCGCCATTACGGTGATTATTGCCTCGTGGCTGGGCTTGCCGGTGTCTTCAACGCACACCGCCGTCGGCGGGGTTTTCGGGGTTGGGTTTCTTCGGGAATTTCTGGGCAACCGTCGGGTCCACATGATGGGGTCGTTTTTCCATCATGAAACCGGCAAGAAAACCCCGATCATGCAAAAGATCAATTCCCGCATTGCCAGCCTTGAAGCCAGAAAACTTGTCAGGAGACGCTATCTTTATACCATCTGTGCAGCCTGGATCATTACCGTTCCGGTTTCCGCCTTTTTGGCAGGGTTGCTAGTATTTGGTCTGACTTATATCGCTGGGTAGCTGAATATAATCTTGCCAAAACCGGACCAAATATCCTTTAATCCCTTTAAAGGAGTCACGACATGAAAAACTTTAAAATAATCCCCTGCCTTACCCTTGCTTTTTTCTTCGTGCTGCCAGCCGCCTCAATGGCCGGGGAGACAGTTTATTATCTTTTCCGCCACGCTGAAAAACTGGCCGATAACCCGGACCCGGGTTTGACTGAAGAGGGCCTGGCCCGCGCAGAAAATCTTGCAGCGATGTTAAAAACCGCGGGCGTCACCCGGATTTTCTCATCCGATTACAAGCGAACCCGCGACACCGCGGGGCCCCTTTCCGAGGCAACCGGTATTGAGATTGAAATTTATGACCCTCGGAATTTACCGGGGTTTGCTGAGCAATTAAAGGAAATGGACGGGGTTATTATCATCTCCGGCCATTCCAACACCACGCCGGAGCTAACAGCGCTGCTGTCGGGTTATGAAACCGAGCCTATGGAAGAGACCGAATACGACCGCCTTTACATGGTCACTTTTTTTGAAGGCAGCATCAGGTTGAATACCATAAAACAGGATTAATTCACCGCTAAAAAGCTGAAAATTAGATAGCCAAAACCGGCTGTTTCATTTCAATTTTAATTGTGCTCCGGTCCGGGTAGGCATACAAATCCACCTAATTAAATGAAGGTGAAACCTCATGCCAAAAATTCTTTTTAACTCTATGGGCACTGCTCAGGCCCGCAGGTTTTGGGAGGGTGCCCCCGATGCCTACGGACAAAAGCCTGAAATTCATATTTCTGACGGCAGCGGCGTTCCCTGCCGGCATTGCCAGCAGGATGTCTCCAGGGGTGAGAAATATCTGATCCTCGCTTTCAGCCCGTTCCCGAGGCCTCAACCGTTTTCCGAAACTGGCCCAATTTTCCTCCATGCCCAGCCTTGCCCGCGGTATCCGGAAAATGACATTGTCCCGCCAATGTTTTTAAAACGGGAAAGTTACCTGCTAAAGGGGTATGGCCGTGATGACCGAATTGTTTACGGAACCGGCCAAATAGTGAAGTCACCGGATATTTCAAGGGCCGCTTCGGTTATTCTTGACCAGGGAGAAGTGGAATATGTTCACGTCCGTTCAGCGCTTAACAACTGCTTTTCCTGCAGGATTGACCGCGCAAAATAACAAAGTAGCGGTTAGACCTGGAACACCGTTTCATTGGTCGCCTTGGCAAAAGGGCAGTGAGCACGGGAAATTTTTAAAGTTCCCCTAGAAAAAAATGAATTCCCAAACCCCATCAAGTTTGATTACAATCAAATTCCGGCAACGCTAAACGGCTATCCTCAAACTAAAGAGAAAGCGAAGCCTATGAAAACACCTCTAAAAATTCATTTTGAAGGTTTTGATCCCTCAGAGTTCATCGAAGCCCGGGTTCGGGATGAGGCTCATAAACTGGAACATTTTTTTGACAAAATTATTTCCTGCCGGGTAATCATCGAAAAACCCCATAAACACCACCATAAGGGCAACCTTTACGGGGTGAAAATATTCATGTCGCTGCCCGGCAACAACATTGTCAGTGTCGATCATAATCCGGGGAAAAATGAAACCCATGAGGATGTTTATGTCGCCATCCGCGATTCATTCAAGGCCGCGCGCCGCCAGCTTCAAGACACGGTTCGCAAAATGCAGGGCAAAGTTAAAACCCATCAAACCCCCCAAGGGGAGGATTTTTAATGGAAAACTTTACCATCGGCCTTGATAAAATCTGCTTTCTTATTAAAAAAGCCCATGAATTTGAGGGGGATATCCCCTCCGGGAATATGGGCGGTGATGAAGCCCATACCGATGACCTTGATATTGAGGGGCTCGAGGTTGAGGATGTGGATTTTCCCAAGGATGAAAAGGGAATGGACGAAATGAGCGCCTTTTTTGAAAATCTTAACGATGACGAAGGCCTTGATCTCGTGATCCTGATGTGGATAGGGCGCGGAACCTATGACACCGAGGACTGGGATGAGGCCCGCGATATTGCCACCAAGGAGGCAACCCATTCGGTCGCCGATTATCTTTTGGGCACGCCGCTATTGGCGGAACACCTGGAAAACGGCCTTGAGGCCTTTGGTCTTACCTGTGGAAACTAAAACACGGAAAACACCGGGACTGGTAAATTTTACAAAATTGATTGAATTCAAAGTTCGGTCACTATATTAAGTTATGGTTCAATTCAACTTTTAGGACATTCACCATCCTGAAGAGGAGTGGGGTGTGTCCGGAGATATGCAAAAATGAAACCTGTTAACCAGGAAAATACATTTCCCCTTAATGAAGCCCGGGATATGGTAAAAGACCTGATGACCCCTAATCCTAGCATTTACTGGGCTGATTTTCTTTTCAGTGTAACGCTGGGGTGGGCGGCGTTTTATGCAGCTTTTAAGTTTCCCTTATTCGCCCCAGCGCAAATTATTGCTTATCTGGTTGCGACATTGGCCCTTTACCGGGCGGTCATTTTTACCCACGAATTAACCCATCTCAAAAAAGGTACTTTTAAATTATTCCGAAAGGTCTGGAATTTAACCTGCGGGTTTCCGATGCTGGTCCCCTCGTTTACCTATCACGGGGTTCATAATGATCATCATACTCGCGATATTTACGGGACGCCCAGGGACGGCGAATATATTCCCTTCGTTCATAAAAAGCCGTTTAATATCATTACCTATGTTTTGGTTTCCTTTATCCTGCCACCGTTTTTTGCGTTTCGGTTTTTAATCCTGGCCCCCCTCGGGTGGGTAAGCAAAAGCCTGGAAAAGCTCATTTGGGAGCGGGCCTCCTCGCTGACCATTGATCTCAACTATAAACGTCCGGGACCGGCCAAGCGCGATGACCAGAACTGGAAGTCTCAGGAGTTTATGTCCTTTATTTATGGCTGGGTGGCGCTAGGATTAATCCTAGGCGGGATTATTCCGCTTAAAGTTCTTGGATTGTGGTATGCGGTGACTTTTATGATTTTTGTGCTAAATTCCTTCCGCACCCTGGCGGCTCACGCCTACCGGAACCCCGGCAACAAACCAATGACCGTGCCCGAACAGTATCTGGATTCGGTAGATGTCCCGGGTCGCGATGTCCTGACCCCGCTTTGGGCACCAGTAGGGCTTCGCTATCACGCCACCCACCACCTGTTCCCGAAGATGCCTTACCATTCGCTAGGCCAAGCCCACCGACGCCTG
>JAZFRG010000379.1:0-4267 GCA_036445535.1 Sphingomonadales bacterium | reverse complement strand
CAAAGGCTTCGTAATAACCATGGTCTTTGGAATATTGGGCAAATTCGCGCTCAATCTCCATCAAATCCTCAGGGGTCATCTTTTGACCTTGGTCACAGGCCGCCAGCGCTAAAGGAATTAACACCGTCGTGGTCTTAAAAATATTCATGTTTTTGTCCTTTATTTTCGATCCAACGTTACGAAACTGTAGGCTGGAATGTCGCCCTCGGCCTTGAAGTCTTCGCGAGCAACCTCGGTCCAAAGGTTTTTATCCAAGTGTGGAAACCAGGCATCGCCCTCAATATCGGCGTGAACCTCGGTTAAATAAATACGGTCGGCAATCGCAAGCGATGCTTCATATATTTGCCCGCCGCCGATAACCATGGCCACTGTTCCGCCTTCTTCCCTGGCCAATTTTAGCGCCTCGTGGACACTTTTGGCCAATTTAAGGTCGGGATTTTGAATAGTCGGGTTGTTGGTGACCACGATGTTGGTGCGCCCCGGGAGCGCGACCCCGATTGACTGGTAGGTTTTCCGACCCATGATAATTGGCTTGCCCATGGTCGTGTCCCTGAAATGCTTCATGTCGGCGGGGATTTTCCATGGCAACCGCCCACGCCTGCCAATCACCCGGTTGGTGGCAGCGGCGACGATTAGGCTGATCTTCATTGGCACGGGCCTACTCTTCGGTTAGAGGTAAAATCAGGAAGGATAGTACGTGAGCACACTGGATTATTCAACAACCCCTTTGATGGAATTCGGCGCTTACAGTATTAAAAAAGCCGGGTCTCTTTGCGTTGAAAAATTGGCAGCCAAAAACCTGCTAATCGTTACCGATCCGGGGGTCGGGAAAGCCGGCCTGTTGGCCCCGCTTGAAAAAAGCCTCATCGCCACCGGGCTAACTTTTGAGATTTTCGACAATATATCCAGTGATCCTTTGGAAATGGAGGTCCTTGAGGGTGCTTTAAAAGCCCAAAAGCATTCCTGTGATGGGATCATAGGGATTGGCGGCGGCAGCCCGATGGACGCGGCAAAGGCCATTGCCATTTTGGTGAAATCCAAAACCCCAATTCAGGATCTTTATGGCCTGGGTAGGGTAACCGAAGGGCGGGTGCCGTTAATGCTAATCCCAACCACCGCGGGGACTGGCTCAGAGGCAACAAATTATGCCGTCATTACCACCCCGATGGGCGAGAAAATCTCGATCACCGACCCCGCCTCTTTCCCAGACATTGCGCTTTTGGATCCGACCCTAACGGTTGGCTTGCCCCAGCACCTGACCGCAGCGACCGGCATGGATGCCCTCGTTCATGCCATTGAGGCGTTCACTTCAAAGGGTAATAAATCAGAATTTTCCGACCGCGATGCCATCAAAGCCCTGAAACTTTTGTGGAAATCTGTTCCGAAGGCGACCAAAAATGGTGAGGATCAAACGGCTAGAACGGATGCCTTGATGGGGGCTTATCTTGCCGGCCAAGCCATTGCCAACGCGCCGGTTGGCGGGGTCCATGCCCTGGCTTATCCTTTGGGCGGTCTGCATCATATCCACCACGGGCTTTCCAATGCGCTGCTTTTGCCCCCGGTGCTGCGTTTTAACGCCCCGGCGGCCGCCCCGCTTTATGCTGAGTTGGGCGAGGCAGTAATGCCAAACCTTACGGGGTCTGTTGAAGCCAGGAGCGAAACCTTTATCAAAGCCTTGGAAGATATGATTTTGGAATGTGGGCTTGAAACCCGGCTTTCCAAAATCGGACTTACCGAAAGTCATATTCCAGAGCTGGCGACCGAGGCCATGAAGCTGGAACGGTTGTTAGTTAACAACCCCAGAGAAATTTCTCAGCTGGATTGCACAAAAATTTATGAAAGCATTCTTTAAACCGCAACAGCCGCTTTAATGTGGGGATGAGGATCGTAACCCGTCAGCTCAAAATCTTCGAAATTAAACCCGAAGATATCTTTCACATCCGGGTTGATGGTCATGGTTGGCAGGCCGCGGGGGGCCCGGGACAACTGCTCATCGCACTGATCCAGATGGTTTGCGTATAGGTGCACATCGCCGAAGGTGTGGACAAAATCACCGGGCTCATAACCTGTCACTTGCGCCATCATCTGGGTCAGGAGCGCATAAGAGGCAATGTTAAAGGGAACGCCTAAGAAAACATCGGCCGAGCGCTGGTATAATTGACACGAAAGTTTGCTTTCAGAGACAAAAAACTGGAAAAAGCAATGACAGGGCGGCAGCGCCATATTTTCAATTTCACCGACGTTCCAGGCGGATAATATATGCCGCCGGGAAGTCGGGTTGTCCCCGATGTCCTTGACCAAATTTGAAATCTGATCAATTTTCCGCCCGTCTGCCGCTTCCCAGGCGCGCCACTGGGCCCCATAAACCGGCCCAAGCTCACCATTTTCATCGGCCCATTCGTTCCATATCCGAACCCCGTTGTCGTTCAAAAACTTGATGTTAGTATCGCCCCTGAGCAGCCATAAAAGCTCATAAATGATCGATTTCAGATGAAGTTTCTTGGTCGTAAGCAGAGGAAACCCCTCTCCCAGATCAAAGCGCATCTGATGGCCAAAAATGGCATAGGTACCGGTACCGGTGCGGTCGTCCTTGAACGCCCCTTCGGTTCGGATTTTCTTTAAAAGATCAAGATATTGTTTCATTGGCCTTCCAAACTCATATAAGGTTTGAGTAGCGAATTAAACTGCACGCGGCAAGGGGCTTAATTGAATGGACCTGGACGGCATTACAACGCTTTCATTTGATTGTTACGGAACCCTGATCGATTGGGAAACCGGAATTATGGCAGCGCTGCGCCCCTGGCTTGATAAAAATGGCATTCAAGCGCCAAATGATCAGGTTCTGGAGATTTATGGCGAGCTTGAATTTGAAGTTGAGGAAGCCAATCCAGGCGCGCTTTACCCTAAAATTTTAGGGCAGGTCCACAAGGGCTTTGGCGAGCATTTTAATATCCCGTCAAGCACCAAAGAACAAAAGACCTTCGGCGCCTCGATCAAGGATTGGCCAGCATTTCCCGACAGCGCGAAAGCCTTAAAATACCTGAAAAAACACTTCAAACTGATTATTCTGTCCAATATCGATAAGGCCTCGTTTGCCGATTCAGAAAAAAAGCTCGGGATCAAGTTTGATGCTATCTACACCGCCGAGGCCATTGGCAGCTACAAACCCGACCATAAAAACTTTGAATACCTTCTAAAACATTTGAGGGATGATTTTGACACCCGCCCTGACCAGCTTTTACACGTCGCCCAATCGCTTTTTCATGACCATGAGCCGGCCAAGAAAATGAACCTGCACACTTGCTGGATTGATCGGCGCGCCCACAAAAAAGGCGTTGGCGCAACCGTGGCGCTCTACGGTCCGGTTGATTTCGATTTCAGGTTTGAAACCATGGCCGATTTTTCGGGGGCCCATAAGAAGGGGCAAAATTAGCACTTCCTCCTTTAATTTGCCGGGGAAATTTAATCCAAATTGAGTTCATTTAACCAATGATTTGCCAGTTTGGCTTCACCCCCTGTACCTGGCGGAAAATTATCAATATTAAAATCTTTGTCTTTTAACTCTGATTTTTCAAATAAATCTAAAAACACTTCAACTGTCGGGATTTCGCCTGGGCCTACAACATGTAAATAAGCCTTTCCAAAAATCCTCATAGAGGCTCTGAATCCGTTTGTTTTATTGAGCATATAGCCCTGGGCCCTAGAATCCCAAGCCTTTGGCCAATTAGATTTTATAGCTTCAAAATAATTCCAAACGATATCTACAATATCGAGATCTTTTTCTTCAATGAATAGGTTTCTTAAGGGTAAAGTTTTTAAAGTTTCCCGATCTGCTTTCTCTAATTTTTCCTTCCTTAAAAGTTTATCTCGATCTGTCTTTTCATCTTTTGAAATATACTTCATGAGATTTAGAACAAAATTGGCTTGAGTAATTGTTTCAAAGGTTCTTCCTGGGGTAGCGGAACCTAGCCTTTTAATTCTCTGGTAAAATGGACTTTCTTCATTTCTATCCAAGGCAACAGCAACATTATGGCAAGTTTTTTGAGGGCTTCGAGAAACAGACAAAGCAAATAAATCATAGGCTAAACTTCTATTTACCTTCGTTTGTTCCAAATTAACTGTGGCAAAAATTTGAGCTTGGTCGGCCAAATCTAACCCAACAAAAAGGGAAACCGGCAAATCAAATGACTCACCTTTAAAATCATAAAGACCAGCAATCCTATGTTGCCCATCCAAAACCCTAGCAATTTTCCTAAACAAAATAGGA
>JAZFRG010000378.1:0-12018 GCA_036445535.1 Sphingomonadales bacterium | reverse complement strand
TTTCCAAAATCATTTTCAAACTGGACGTTTAGGGTGAAAAAGCCAGCAATCAAAAGCAATACTGCCATTCCCCCAAGGGTCGCGTTCGGGTAGGGGAACTTGTTGCCAAATTTTTTAAAAGGATTTTTGAAAACCCGCCCGGTGGAATAAAAACCGAATTTTTCAAACAATGCCAAAAGCGCTGGTAACATGGTGTAGGTTGAAATGAAGGTTAGGACGATGCCGGTCCCGGCAATAAAACCAAATTCATAAAAGGCCCTGAAATCTGTAATTAAAAGGGCAAAAAAAGCAATCGCCGTGGTTAACCCCGCCATTAAAGAAGCGGCCCCGGTGCGGCGCAAAATAATAAAAAGGGCATCCTCAACCCCTTTGCCTTCAAGCCGCGCTTCGCGGTAGCGCGATAGGCTGTGGATGCCAAAATCTATTCCCAGGCCGAAAAGGATCAGAATCAGGAAAATGGTAATCAGGTTTAATCCGCCAATGATTAATTGGGTAAGCCCCAAGGTCCACATGATCCCGGTCGCCAGTGGCACGACCAGAAAGATGATTGATCTGAGACTCCTGAAATAAACCGTCAAAAGCAAAATGATCAATGATAGCGAGATCAGACCCGATGACTGGACGTCATTAATGACCGCATCAAATTGCACCACTTTGTTATAAATACGCCCGCCAACCTCAACCTGCATGTCTGGGTGGAAGGCAGCCGGGTTCAATTCCTGAGCAGCCAATTCAAGCTCAGCAATAACCTTGGCAGAAAAATTCAGACTCATTGCTGAATTTTTGGGCCAAACCACAAGCAAGGTAATTTCTTCATCGTCGCTTTGAAAAACCCGCTGGGACCCGCGGCTTAAAACCGGGCTGTCGGGGTCTTCGATGCGGTTTCGGATGTCATCTATTTGCTCATCAGTAAGCAATTTTGGCCCCGGCTGGGTCCTAAGCTTAATATTAACAGGAAGACCCGTAAGCTCTTCCAGGATTTCATCGCGTTTTTGCGCGACCTGTTCTTCGGCCCAGTCCTTTAGGGTCAAAAGGTCCTCGCGCTCCAGGTATAAAAGCTTGTGCTCCTCAAAAAGCGAAAAGTCTTCGGCGTAGTCGGCCGAAGCGACCCAGTCCATTTCCCGCAAGACCTTTCGGCGCATAGCTTCGGCAAACCTGATGGCGGCATCAGGGTCCGGCGAAGAAATCACCACCATAGCACTTGAGAAGCTGCCGGTTTTTTCCAGAACATTTTCCAGGTTTTCGATGCTGGAAACATTTTCCGGCATCAGCGCTTGAATATTGGTGTTAATGGAAAGCGAGGTGACCCTGGTATAGGATAAAAAAGCCAAGGCAAATGCCACCGCCAAAATGACCAAGGGGTAGCGCATATAAAATTGCGCCAATCTTCTAATAATGTGCGCGGATTCAGGGGACTTCTTTTTGCGCATTTTCACCTTAAAAATGGTTTTATCGTTGAATCTTTTCGTCTACTGCCTTAAGGACCCCGGTAAAAGTTTGCAAGGTTTATGTTTTCCTTGAGCTTTGGGGTGGTAACCTTAAATGGACCTCTTTAACAGAAACTGAAAAATCGGCAACAAAATGGCGCACAGAGCACTTATTTTTATTACGGCCCCGACCAAGGACAATCCCGGCCTGCCCAGGGCTTTCCTGAAAGTAGGGGGAATTTCATTACTCGAGCGCCAGTTGAGAATGCTAAAACGTTTAGGCATTGAGGATGTAACCTTGGTTGCTGGCGAATTTTTGTCGGCGGTGGAAAATGCCAAATTCCGTCGGGGACCGAAAAAAATAAAAATTCTTAACCTTCCGGACATGAAACCTGAGGGGAATTTCCCTAAAGGGGAAAAGGTGTTGGTTTTAGAAGCCGGGGTTTTAATAGATGAGCGTATTATGAAAGCGGTTCTGGCCAAGAAAAGCCGCCACGCGATCGCCGTTTACCCGGAAAAAACTGTTATTTACGGCAAGGGCTATGGCCTGAAATTAAAAACCGCCAAAGGGGAAAAGCTTTTTGCTTCGGCAGCAACGGTTTTAGGCGAGGATATTATTAAAGCCTTTGCCACCCGGGGATTTCAGGAAACCCCCCTGGCCAATCTTTTGAAAACTGGTTTGGCTGCGGCCACTTCCCCTTTCGTCGATATTTCAAAACTTCCAACCTACCTGGCGGATCGTCGGCGCGATTTGGAGATTATGTGGCGCCCGGTGGGCAAGCAATCCGAAACCGGCAAGGCGACAAGGGCTCAGATCGCCACCGCCCAAAAGGGCTGTCTGGATTGGCCAGCAAGATGGATCCACCCGTTTTTTGAGAATTTAACGGTGGAGCTGATTTGCCCGTTCCCGATTACCCCAAACATGATCACCGTCTTAACCGGGTTTGTGGGGTTTTATATCACCTGGCTTTTTGCAACTGGCCAAATGTTGTTTGGGCTGATTTTGGCGCTGGTTATTGGGGTGCTGGATGGCGTAGATGGCAAGCTGGCGCGGACCAAAATGGAACAGACCAAGCTTGGTGAACTTGAACACATTGCTGACAAAATTGTTGAGTACTCGTGGTACATCGGAATTGCCATTTTCCTGGCTGGTGTTGAAGGTAACGCGTTGCCGTGGGCTTTGGCAGTTTTAACTATTTTGTTTGCCGCGGCAGAAGTTGTCCAGGGCGAGTTTTTCAGACGGTTAACTGGAAGGCAGTTGGATGATGCCGGAAAGTTTGAGCGGACGGCCCGAATTTTTACTGCCCGGCGTAATACAATAATTTGGGGCTTGATCCCTTTTGCTTTATTGGATCAATGGCTCCTGGGGTTTTGGGCTGTAGCAATTTTCACCGCCGTTACTTTTTTTCTGGCACAGGTCCGGTTTTTTATCCGGGTTCGTGAATATGGCAGTGAAAAAAGCCTTGAAATAAAGAAGAATTTCGACGATACGGCATATTTTTAAGCGAAAAGCCCTTTAGCTTTTATTTTGCAATGGGTTTTTTTAAGAGATTTTCCTTCCAGAATGGACGGAAATAATGTACAGCACCAGAGCATGCAAAGAAGGCTAGGTGCAGGTTACGGGAAGAACGTAATTAAGAGAAAAGGGTTAATAACGTGAGCAGAAAAATTAAAATTGCACTTGTCGGGGTCGGCAATTGCGTAAGCTCCCTCCTCCAGGGTCTTACCTATTATAGGGAAAACCGGGATGGTGAGGTTGAAGGTCTGATGCATTTGGAAATTGGGGGCTACCTGCCCGCCGATATTGTGCCAGTAGCAGCATTTGATATTGATAAACGCAAAGTTGGCAAAGACTTGGCCGAAGCTATTTTTGAGCTGCCTAACTGCACCGAGGTTTTCTGCCAGGATGTTCCGAAAACCGGTGTTACCGTTCAAATGGGCAATATTCTTGATGGCGTTTCGGGGCACATGGCCGGTGAGCCAGACCACAGGACTTTCTTACCCGCGGATGCTAAAGAACCAACCTTGGAAGAGGTTGTTGAGGTTCTTAAAAGCACCGGCGCGGACATGCTTTTAAACTACTTGCCCGTTGGTTCGCAGAAAGCAACTGAGTTTTATGCCGAAGCCGCTTTGGAAGCCGGCGTTGGTTTTATTAATAATATTCCGGTGTTTATTGCCTCAACCCCCGAATGGGCAGCCCGCTTTAAAGCAAAAAATCTGCCGATCATCGGCGATGACATCAAGGCCCAGCTGGGTGCAACGATCGTCCACCGTATTTTGACTGACCTGTTCCACAAACGCGGCGTTCCCCTGGATCGCACTTACCAGTTGAACACCGGCGGCAACACAGACTTTTTGAACATGCGCAACAAGGATCGGTTGGAATCGAAGAAAATTTCCAAAACCGAAGCCGTACAAAGCGTTGCCCAAACCCGCTTGGATGATGAAAATATTCACGTTGGTCCCAGCGATTATGTTGCCTGGCAGAATGATAACAAAGTTTGCTTTATCCGTATGGAAGGCCGTCTTTTCGGCGATGTCCCAATGAATATTGAACTTCGGTTGTCGGTTGAAGACAGCCCCAACTCGGCGGGCGTCGCCATTGATACCATCCGGTGCTGCAAGCTGGCACTGGATCGGGGTCTCTCGGGTATCATCGAAGGTCCTTCGGCTTATTTCTGCAAGCATCCGCCGTTCCAGTACACCGACAGCGAAGCCCAACAGATGACCGAAGCCTTTATCAAGGGTCCGGAAAGCCAGCTTTCCGCGGTTGAGGCCGACGCCGCTGAATAAGCGCGCCTTTTAGGAAATCTTATGCAATGTTTGATTGTCGCCGCGGGTAAGGGGCTACGGCTTCGTGCTCAAGGGAAATCAAAGCCTTTGGTCGAGCTGTGTGGCAAACCCTTAATCGCGCATGTCATTGAAAATGCTAAAATCGCCGGGGTGAAAGACTTTGTGGTTGTCACCGGCTATGAAGCCACCGTTCTGGAAGCCTACCTGCACGATCTTGCTCCGAAAATCGGGGTCTCTATTCGAACTGTTTATAATCCTGAATATGAAAAGCCCAACGGGTTGTCGGTTTTTGCTGCCCGTGAGGAAATGAACCAACGCTTTTTACTGGCAATGTGTGATCATCTGATGGACCCTGAAATGGTCAAGGAATTGGCCGTCCAGAATATTGCCGATGACGAGGTAATGCTGGGCATCGATACCCGGCTTGATAACCCTTACGTTGATTTGGAGGATGTTACCCGGGTTAGGATCAAAGACGGGCGGATTGATGCCATTGGCAAGGACATGGAAAACTATAACGCCTATGACACCGGAATTTTCCTTTGCAGCCATGGATTTTTTAAGGCTCTTGGGAAAAGTGCAAGGGAAGGCGATTTCAATATCTCGGGCGGGATGATGAAACTGGCTATAGGGGGAAAAGCCCGGGTCCATGATTTATCTGGGAGCAGTAAAAACCCGGTCTGGATTGATGTCGACAGTCCGGAAATGTTCGAGATGGCCGAAAAGTATCTGGTCCAAAAAATCGCTTAAGTTAGCCGAGCCTGGATTTCATCCAGGTCGATATTCTTTGATTTGTGAATAAAAATAAAGTTTTTCACCTCAGGAAATTTTTCGCTGCTAAATCCATTCAAAGGGGAAACTTTTTTCTCATCGAGAAAACACCCGAAATAGCCATAGGGTTCAAGAAACTCAGCAACCTTTTTGACCCCGCCATTGACAAAATTTTCCTGAATTTCGACCAAAATTGTAGGTTTGTTCTTTTTTATCAGGTTGTGCCCGCCCTTTAAAACACTTAATTCGTGGCCTTCAACATCAATTTTTATAAAGCCAACCAGCTCATCCTTATACTTATCCAAGGTTCCAAGGTTTATTTCGAATTCCTTGATTTCCTGGATATTTTTTGTATCCAACGGATTTTCGGCTTCAATCGTTGCCTGGCCGTATTTGTGAAAACCTAACCGGTAAATAGGCAACCTGATTGTGGCTGTCCCAGGTTTTACCGACAGGCCTTCCTTGTTTACTTTAAATTTTGGATTGTTCTTAAAAACAAGGCTAAGCAGGTGGTGGAGTTCGGGAATTGGCTCAAAGGCAATAACTTTCCTGGAAAGTTTTAAAAGCCGGTAGGAATACATTCCAACTTTTGCACCAACATCAAAACTTGTTTTTTCAGGGTCACAAAGAAAAGGCAGCAGGTCCATTTCTTTTTCGTAATTAGAGTGCGTTAACTTGTTGACCCAATAGGAACCCCTAGGGAAAACTTTATAGTAATTAAATATTGCAACCACTAAAAGTCCCCTCGCGGTGTTGTTTATTCTCCTACAAGTGTCCCCTTTAAACCATGATTTTAAACCTGATCAAAGTCCTTATCTACGGCCAATTTAGGTTTTTTGCGTTTTTTCAGGTAGGAGATAAATTCCCGGTCTTCGGCGGTGGGTTTCAGCCCCCAGAAAATTAAAACATAGGCACCAATCCCCAGGGCCACGCCAAAGGGAACCAGAAATGGGTTGGTTAAATTAATCAATTGATTAGTAAAAAATAAGGTTAAATAGGAAATCCCCCCCGCTAGGGCTGGTTTAATATAGCTGGGACTTAACAGTGTAATGTTAAAATTTTTCTTGATCGAAACCAACCGTAACACGTTCAAAATAAATATCGCGATAAAAAATGACACCGCCGCGCCCATAATACCAAGAATTGGAATTAAAAAAGTTAGACCTACTAAATGAAAAGCAAAGCCTGTGGCTGACAGTTTCAGGTTTAGGATGGGTTTTCTAAAAACAAACGGAAGTTCTGCGCTGGCCAAAGCGCCTTCAAGGGTTTCTGCCGCTAAAACTACGGTTAAGGCCAATGCCCCTGCGGCAAACCCTTCTCCTATCCCGGATAAAAGCGGGCCTCCGTAAAAGGCCATCAAAGCCAATAAAAGGGTTAAAACTGAAAAAATCCATCTACAAACCTGGCGAATTTGCTGGCCGGCACCTTCATTCCCAACCTTGTCCATGGCCTGGGAAATAACCGGTTGTAAGATGGGATCAAAAACATGGCGGGCTTTTTGCAAAACGGTGGCAATCTGTTGAACTCCATAATAAATGCCGACCACGAAATCGCTTGAAAAATACCCCAGGAAAAGAACATCCACCCGCCTGAAGGCGATTCCGATCACGTCCACCAGGGCGGTCGGGCCGCTAAAAACAAAAATCCGTTTGGTGAGGGCAATATTAGGTTTGGCGCGCAACAATTTTTTCCAGCTAAACAATTGTGAAAACGCCCATAAGGAAAACAGAAAGGCAGCAAACATTGATAAAACATATGCCAACAGCAACCCGAAGTTCACCCAGCCAAGGAAGAAGAAAACCACAGAAGTTATGGCAATGGTCCAGGGTTCCACAAGCGATCTGGCAAAGACCTCATAGCGAACCACCCGCCTAAATCTGGTCGAAGTCAAAAAGACCTCCATCAGGGCCATAAAGGGAATAATCATGGCAAACAGCGAATAGTAGAAATTTCCATAAATCAGGCCAATGAAATCCCACAGGAGTGCCAAGGTTACAGCCAGAATTGTGCCGACACCCAAGCTAACCAAAAGGGCAGTTTTAATCAGGGAATATTGGGCATCTTCCTCATCCTTGTGGGTTTGCAACATTTCTAAAAGGGAGCGCCGGAAGCCAAAAATCCCTAGCGTCACTAAAATTTCCATAACCGCAATGACGGCCGCCAAACGGCCCAGATTATCGGCTTCATAAAAGTTTCCGGCAAAAAACAGGAATATAATTCGCGCGCCGGTTCGCCCGACAAACCCTGCCAAGGAGGCCATAGCCCCTTTCAGGATGTCGGCCAGATCACCGAATTTTTGCTCTAGAATAGGTGGCTTCACTTAAATTTAGACCCCTCAACGTGAATTTAACCTTTTAATTTGTGTCAAAATTGTTTGCCATAAAAGCCTGCTTACGGGGCTTACGCCGGAAACTCATAAACATAAAATATCTTCGTTGGTAGATAAATTTTTCGGCAACTGACATTTTTTTACTGCGTCCGGTGCATTTTCTGTTATTAGTCTTCGGCCTAGCATGACAATGACAAGAAACATATTGAATTTGCCCTTTGCAATCCTTTTTTTCCTCTTTTCCCTTTTGGTGTTGGTGGTGAACCTTTTTATACCCTCAAGAAAATTTATCAAAATTCAACGGAGTGCACAGGAAAAAGAAATTCGCTACCGGCTCAGAACCATTGGGGGGCTGATAAAAAGGGGGGACAAGGTTCTTGATATTGGCTGCGGTAATGGCCACTTTGGCCACGCCGTTGAAGACCATTATAAAGCAAAAGTTTCAGGCGTTGATGTGGTTGATTATGCCCAAGCTGAAATCCCTACCGCGCTTTATGATGGCAAAACCATTCCCCATGCGGACAATACGTTTGATGTAGTTATCCTGGCCTTTATGCTCCATCATGTGAAGCATCAGAAAGAATTGCTGGCCGAGGCCATCCGGGTTTCAAAGGGCCATGTAATTATTTTTGAAGATGTTTATTTTTCCCCTTGGCAATACTTGTTTGTCATCTGGAACGATTTTTATACCAATATTCTTATTGGCTGGCTTCGGGTTTTTAAAGGTGAAGCCGGCAAAGGTCTGCTTTCCATTCCGATGCCCTTAACTTTCAGACGCATCAAAAGTTGGCAGGCACTTTTTGCCTCTTACGGCGTCGAGGTCACCTCGATCAAAATCCGTCATGCCAAATACAAACCCCATTCCAAAGCCCTCTTTTGCCTTGAAGTTCCACGCCCTTAAGTGTCAGACTGCCGCCTGCATTAATTTTACAAGGGTTAGTCAGGAGATGCGAGATCATGCGTACAATTTTATTTGCTTTTTTGGTGCTGTTTTTGGCTGGATGCGAGGCTAAAGAGGTGACAGAGGATAAAGTTGCTCTTGATGAGGCCGTTCAGAACAAGGGCGGCGGGGATCGTGTGCTGGGTCAGCCCTATGCCAGCCGAAGCGTAGTTTTGGGGATGAACGGCATGGCCGCAACCAGTCATCCATTAGCCAGCCAAATTGCCATTGATATCCTTAAAGCTGGGGGCAACGCTGTTGATGCAGCGATTGCAGCCAACGCCGCACTCGGGCTGATGGAGCCAACGGGCAACGGCATCGGCGGCGATATTTTTGTGATCGTCTGGGATCCTAAAACCGAAAAACTTTACGGGCTTAACGGGTCGGGCCGTGCCCCGCTTGGGCAAACCATGGAAGATTTGAAGGCCAGAATTGGTGAAGGTGCGACGGAGATTCCAAACTTTGGATCGTTATCGGTCTCGGTGCCCGGCACCGTTGATGGTTGGTTTGAATTGCATGGCAAGTTTGGCACTATGCCAATGAGCGAAATTCTGGCGCCTGCGGTTAATTATGCCCGGGAGGGTTTTCCGGTCACCCAGGTGGTAGCTTATTACATGAGCGGGTACAAAAAACGCTACGGCGAACTGAATACCAGCGGTGAGATTGAGGAAATTGATAATTTCGGTGCCACCTACCTGATCGACGGCGAAACCCCGATCGAGGGCCAGGTCTTTAAGAACCCTGATTTGGCAAATACCCTGGAGAAAATTGGCGCTGAAGGGCGTGACGTCTTTTACAAGGGCGCGCTGGCAGAGGTGATGGACGCTTATATGGTCCGGATCGGGGGGCCCTTAAGGAAAGCTGACTTTGAAAACCATTCATCTGAATGGGTAGAGCCGATGTCGGTCAACTACCGGGGCTATGATGTTTATGAGCTGCCGCCAAACGGGCAGGGCATTGCCGCTCTGCAGCTTTTGAACATCCTTGAGGGCTATGATTTGGCAGCCATGGGGCTGAACTCGGCGGATTATCTTCATGTCCAGGCTGAGGCCAAGAAACTTGCCTTTGAAGACCGCGCCCGTTTTTATGCCGACCAGGATTTTTATCAGGCCGATTTGGATTACCTTTTATCCGATGAATACGCTGATATCAGGCGCGCCATGATTGATATGGAAAAGGCCGCCACCGAGGTTGATCACGGCGACCCGAAACTGATCGAAGGCGACACCATTTACCTGACGGTGGCTGATAAGGACGGCATGATGGTCTCTTTAATCCAGTCCAACTACCGCGGTATGGGCTCAGGGCTGGTGCCCGATGGGCTGGGCTTTATTTTCCAGGATCGCGGCGCGCTCTTCAGTCTCGATCCCGAACATCCTAATGCCTACGCCCCGGGCAAGCGGCCGTTCCATACCATCATTCCAGCCTTTATGATGAAAGACGGCGTGCCGATTATGAGTTTTGGCCTAATGGGTGGGGGTATGCAGCCCCAGGGGCATGCCCAGATCGTGATTAATCTCATCGATTTCGGTTTGAACCTGCAGGAAGCCGGCGATGCCGCCCGCTATCACCACTCAGGCTCGACCGAGCCGTTTATTGTTGATGGTAAAATGACCGATGGTGGGGTTTTGCAACTTGAATCAGGCGTTATGCCCGGGGTCATTGCTGAACTCAGGAGACGCGGCCATGTGGTTGAGGTCACTTCAGGGCCCTTTGGCGGCTACCAGGCGATCTGGCGCGATCCCGAGACGGGGGTGTATTATGGGGCCACCGAAATGCGCAAAGACGGCGCCGCGATCGGGTATTAAGGAGAAATTTCTAACCCTCCCGCACGGCCCTGGCAGCGTTTTCCATCAAGGTGGCGGCGTTCCCTAGGACTTCCAGATTTTCCTCCGTTAAATTGCGGAGTGCGCCGGTAATCGCCATCAGGCGCGCAGTTCGGCCACGCTCAAACAACGCTTTTCCCTTGGGGGTAATTGAAATATAGGAGCTGCGGCCATCATTTTCGGCCCTTTCTCGCATCACCAGGCCAAAGCGGACCATGTCTTTGACCAGCCTTGAGATGGTCGGCAATTTCACCCCTTCAGCTTCGGCCAGCCTGGTAATGGTCAGGGGACCAAGAAAATAAAGCACCGATAGAGCTGACAATTGTGCTGGGCTGACGCCGAGCATTTTGTCTTTGCCCTTCAGGGAACGGAGCAGGTGGATGGCGGCGGAATGGAGTTGGTCGGCAATAGTCTCAGGGTCCATAATTGTGGCGGGTTGGGTTTCGCTTGGTTGACTTTTGGTCATTTTAAAGGTATTTTCCTTATAAAGTTACCTTAGCTAATAAAAACATAAATAAATTAGCTTAGCTAAGGAAATTATATACAAGGTTTTTTAGGAAAAGGGAAGAAAAATCAGAAAATTGAGGAGAATATAATGAAAATAGGAAAAATTAGCCAAATTGCCATCTCGGTCAAAAGCCTTGAGGCAGCCAAAGCCTTTTATGGTGAAACGCTGGGCTTTCAATTCCTGTTTGAGGCGCCCCCGCAAATGGCCTTTTTCGATATTGACGGCATCCGCCTGCTGATTGGAGAGGCCAAAGAGGTAATCCCTAATGGCCCAATCCTTTATTTTTCGGTGGAGGATATCGAGGCCACCTACAAAACCCTGGAGGAAAAGGGGGTGGCTTGTGAGCGAGCCCCTCAAATGACCCACAAAACCGAGGCGTCCGAGCTTTGGCTGGCGGTTTTCAAAGACCCCGACGGTCATACCTTGGCTTTGATGGAGGAAAAGGCTATCTAATTTAGATGGGCAAAATTTCAAAAACCTCTAAACCCTTCACAGCCGCGGTAATCCAGGCCGGAACGATTGGTTTTGATACCCCGAAAACCCTTGAGAAAATGGCGGATTTGGCGGCAAAAGCCGCCGGAGCGCAAGCCAAGCTGGTAGTCTTTCCGGAAGCCTTTATTGGCGGCTATCCTAAGGGCTCGGACTTTGGCATCAGGTTAGGATCCCGCACCGAAGAGGGCCGCGACTGGTTTAAGGCCTATTTTGAAAGCGCCATTGATGTGCCGGGCCCGGCGTGTGATCAAATTGCTAAAATCGCCAGGGATAACAAGATTTATATCTCCGCCGGGGTGATCGAGCGCGGCGGGTCTACGCTTTATTGCACGGTTTTGTTCTTTGATGACAAAGGCAATTATCTCGGCAAGCACCGTAAATTAATGCCGACGGTTTTGGAGCGCTGTCTTTGGGGCCAGGGCGATGGCTCTACGCTTCCTATTATCGATAGCCCCTATGGCAAGATGGGCGCGGTGATCTGCTGGGAAAACCACATGCCGCTCTTAAGGACCACGATGTACGCCAAGGGGGTTGAGCTTTATCTGGCGCCAACCGTGGATGATCGTGAGGTTTGGGGTGCTTCGATGCGCCATATTGCCTTTGAGGGCCGGTGTTTTGTGCTCTCCCCGGTGCAGTATTCCCTCAGGAGCGACTTCCCGGATGATTTTATTACCGATGAAAAAGACCCAAAGGCGGTGCTGATTAATGGCGGCAGCTGTATTGTTGATCCGTTTGGCGATTATCTGGCCGAACCGGTGTTTGGCAAGGAAACTATTGTCACGGCTGAGATTGATCTTGGCCAAATCCCCCGGGCGCGGTTTGATTTTGACCCGGTCGGGCATTATTCCAGGCCCGATGTTTTCAAGCTGGTGGTTGATGAAAGTGAAAAACCGCCGATCCATTCTGCCGACCTTTCAAAAAAAGGTGAGAAA
>JAZFRG010000377.1:0-6854 GCA_036445535.1 Sphingomonadales bacterium | reverse complement strand
CAGGCGATATTACCGATCCGCGGAAAAATCCTCAACGTTGCCAGCGCACCGCGCGATAAAATTGCCGCCAATTCCGAGATTTCAGACATCAACCAGGCGCTCGGCTGTGGCAACCGCGACAAGTTTGAATTGAAACATCTGCGCTACGAAAAAATCATCATCATGACCGATGCTGATGTCGACGGCGCCCATATCGCAACGCTGTTGATGACCTTCTTTTATCAGGAAATGAAGGGCCTTGTTGAGGCCGGGCGGTTATTCCTGGCGCAACCTCCCCTGTTCCGCATCGCCCAGAAAGGCGTGGTTCATTACGCCCGCGATGACCAGCACAAGAAAGAGCTTTTAGAAAGTGAATTTACCGGCAAGGCCAAGATTGAGATCAGCCGCTTCAAGGGCCTCGGTGAAATGCCCCCCGCACAGTTAAAACAAACCACCATGAACCCGGAAACCAGGACGTTACTCCGGGTTGCCCTGCCCGATGACTATCAGGGGCAAAACGAGACAATCAGGCTGGTTGAAGATCTGATGGGCAAAAAGCCCGAAAAACGGTATAATTTCATCCAGGCCAATGCCGACAAGGTAGAGGATCTGGATATTTAGGGAGACCAGCCCTTGAAAATACTTCTGACCGGTGCGAATGGATTTATAGGCAGCTTTATCACTGCGGCCTTGCTGAAGGCTGGTCACAAGGTCCATGCCGGGGTCCGAAAGCCCGAAGCCATGACGGCTAAGGTAACTGCCTTTCAGATTGATTTGAATTCAGCAATTAACCCCAGCGATTGGCAACCGCATTTGAGCGGCATTGAGGCGGTCATTAATTGCGCCGGAATTTTGCAGGCAAGCCGCAAGCAAGACATTTGGGCGATCCATCACAAATCACCGGTGGCGCTGTTTAGGGCCGCCGAAAAAGCGGGCATTAAAAAAATCATCCAGATTTCCGCCATCAGTGCCGAAAAAGAAGTTGGCACCGATTATGCCCTCTCGAAACTTGGCGCCGATGAAACGCTGCAAAAAATGGCTGTCAACTGGACGATACTTCGCCCTTCCCTGGTGATCGCGCCCACCGCCTACGGCGGCACCGCCTTGATGCGCACCCTTTCCAGCGTGCCGCTTGTCATCCCCGTTGTCGGCAAAGGCAATCAACCCTTCCAGCCGGTGACCATGGCCGATCTTTGCGATATTGTTGTGGCCTCGCTGCTCAGCCCCCGGGTGAAGCAAAAAACCGTCGATGTGGTCGGTCCCGAGATTTTTACGATCGGGCAAATTCTGATAAAATTTCGCCGCTGGCTCGGTAAAAAGGATGCGCCGTTTTTCCATTACCCGATGCCACTAGCCAAAATGTCCGCGGCCATGGGGGATTTTTTTGGTTTTGGCCCACTCCGCACAACCTCCCTGAAACACATGAATTATGGCAACGTCAGCGGCCCTGAGACCGTGCCGTTCCTTGAAAACCTGCTGGGCCGAAAGCTCGAAACCCTGGACGATTTTTTAAAAGCCAACAAACCGGACTTTTCCGGGCGGTAGGACTTTAATATGGACCTTATGATCCTCTACCCGCTTTTGGAGTTTATCCACATTTTATCAGCCGCAATTTTGTTTGGCACCGGCCTTGGCACCGCGTTTCATATGTGGATGGCCCACAAGTCCGGTAATGTTCCAGCGATTGCCGTGGCCGCCAGAAATACGGTCAAGGCCGACTTCTGGTTGACCGCCCCGGCGATAATAATTCAACTCGCAACCGGCATTGCGATGATCGTTTTCGTTGGCTTCCTGTGGAATGCCGAATGGCTGATCCACGCCTATATTTTATTCGCCATTGCCGGGGCAGCCTGGATCCCGGTGGTGAAGATTCAAATCGAGGTAGCTAACTTGGCCGAGGAAGCCGCGGCCAACAACAAGCCCCTGCCCGAGGCCTATTTCAGGAAGATGAAAATCTGGTACTGGCTGGGCTGGCCGGCGTTTATTGCGGTCATTGCCATATTTTACCTGATGGTCTTCAAGCCCGAGATTTGGTCTGGCGGGTAATTGAATTGACTTTTCCATTGAAAACCTATAGCTGTCACCGCGAAATTATTGGAGAAAAATACGGGGCATAGGGCCCCTTAGAGAAAACATACATGTCATTTGAATTTTTAGGCCTGAGCGACCCGCTTTTGAAAGCTGTTAAGGACGCTGGCTACAACACCCCGACACCGATCCAGAAACAAGCCATCCCGTCTGTTTTGATGGGCAAGGACGTATTGGGCATCGCCCAGACCGGGACCGGTAAAACCGCAGGCTTTACCCTGCCGATGATCGATATTCTGGCTGAGGGTAAAACCAAGGCGCGGATACCGCGTTCGCTTATTCTAGAGCCAACCCGTGAGCTTGCGGTTCAGATTGAAGAAAGCTTTCTGAAATACGGCAAGAATCATAACCTTTCCTGCGGCCTTTTTATTGGCGGCACCTCGATGGAAAAGCAAATCGCCATCCTCAATAAAGGCGTTGATGTTTTGATCGCTACGCCTGGGCGTCTCCTAGACCACTTTGAGCGCGGTAATGTGAGGCTCACCGGAATTGAAATCCTGGTCATCGATGAAGCCGACCGGATGCTCGATATGGGCTTTATCCCTGATGTTGAGCGGATCCGGAAGCTGATCACCAAAAAACCGCAGACGCTGTTTTTCTCGGCAACGATGCCGCCGCCGATCAAAAAACTGACCAACGCGTTTCTGGATGATCCCAAGATGATCACCGTTAGCGCGCCGACGATGGCCGCTGAGACCGTTGAACAGACTTCGATTGCGACCTCGCCTCAAGGCAAGGGCAGTGTCTTGAAAAAGGTGCTGTCGACCAAAGAAGCAACCTCGGCGCTGGTTTTTTGCAACACTAAAAAAAGCGTCAGTGCGGTTTATAAGGCGCTGAAGGGCGATGGTTTTAATGCCCGTGAACTCCACGGCGATATGGATCAAAGCATTCGGCTTGAGGTTTTGAACGGGTTCAAGGATGGCAGCATCAGCTTTCTAATCGCCTCTGACGTGGCAGCTCGTGGCCTTGATATCAAGGATGTCAGCCACGTCATTAACTACGATGTGCCGCAAAACGTTGAAGATTATATCCACCGCATTGGCCGCACCGGCCGCGCCGGCAAACGTGGCCACGCCATCGTTTTTGTAACGCGGCGCGATCAGGAACAGTTTGATAAAATCAAACGCCTGGTGAAAATGGAAATCAAGGAACACGTTTTTGGCGGCGCTAAACCAATTGAGCCAAAAAATACTGAACAGAAAAAAGCAGAGCCTCAAAAAGCCGAGCCAAAAAATACTGAGCAGAAAAAAGTAGAGCCCAAAAAGGCCGAGCCAAAAAAACAGGAACAGGCCAAACCCCAGCAGAAAAGGCAGCAAAATAACCAGCGCTCAAACAGGCGCCCAGGCGGTCATAAAATCATGGAAATGGAAGACGCCAAGGTTGGTATGGGCGCGCACGTTCCTGCTTTCATGCGCCAACCCCTGCCCGGTGAAAAGAGTTAACCCCAAAAAATCCTAATAGAGAACCTGGCTTTTATCCCTGATCCATTTGGAGGCCAGCCATTTTTGGCCGGTTTTTACGGACAGGCCCTCATGGACAGAATGTTCGTCCGGGTCACCCTCTTCGGTGATATTTTCAAAAATCAGGGCACCACCGGTTTTCAGTTTGATTTTCTTGTCCGCGAACAAAAAGTAGGTTTCGCCTTCCTCGTAGTCATCATTGAGGTAAACCAGAATGGTCCGGATGCGCTGGCCCTTTAAGTCAATTTCTGCGGCTTGTTCAGGCAAATCTGGTAAAAAGCTGTCGCAGTGGGGAAAATACCGCTCGCCTGGTTTATAATGCAAAACCACCAGGTCTTCGGCAAAATCTACAGGGGTTTCAGCGGCGATTGAAATTTTCCGGTCGATCATAGCCAAAACTATATCTTGCTGCATCATCCAGAACTTGGCAGCTGAATTGGTTCTATACTGACTGGCGGTCTGGTTTTGATCAACGGATTCGCTGGTTTGGGCTGGCTCTAGACGTCGGCTTGCGCGCTGGACAACATAATCACATTCCCATTTTTCCAGTACATTTTCCACCGTTCTAGCTCTAGGGTCGTCCAAGAAAACTTTGCTTTCCTTGGGCGTAAAGGGCTCTGAAATCTCTGAAAGTTTTGCTTCAATTTCCGGCCAGTTTAAATCCGGAAGATTGCCACCCGGTTGGCGAAGGGTGCGGTCCCGATAAGGCTCAAGTTCCCGCGCCGCCAAAACATGGCCACCCTTCAAAGAAAGCCCCAGCCAGAACAACCCTTCGTCTTGAATGTCCTTCAAAGGGGCTTCCATCATCCAACAGCCCAAATGGAAGCAGGCAATGACATCCCCAGCATTTGCAGCATGCATCAGGAGCCCCTTGGTATGCTCTTCGTTGCCGGGATTATTCCGGAGCAAAAGAGCGGCCTCGCGGTAAGCTCTGGAATCATTAAGTTCAAGGGCTTTTTTGAACCAGCCCATGCCTTCGGCCCAGTCTGGATACCTGCCTGCACCCCGAAGCGAGAACACCGCCATAGCCCGGACCGCATTTACAAAGCCAAGGTTGGCGGCTTTTTTCACAAGGCCTTTGGCATCCTCCAGATCGGTTGGCGATAAAGTGTGGGACATCCGCCAGGTGCCAAGCCGAAACATCGCTGGCGGGAACTCCTGGCCAGCCGATTGCTGAATCCAGTGACGGAAATCATTTTCGTTGCCTTGCCGAAAGGCCGCCATTGCCACCCGAAACTGGGCTTCGGGATTGCCGGCTTTGGCGGCTACCAGAGCCGCCTCAATATTTCCCTGATTTTCAAAACCTTGCATGGCGGGAAGACTACCTAAACCAAAAGGGGAAGGATAGCCCCTTCCCCAGTTTTATTTTCAATTTTAAATGTGTTTTTAATCAAGCGCTTTTTTGGCCGGCGTATAATCCAAATTTTGGTCACGGGCAACAGCTTCATAGGTCACCTTGCCCTTGTAAACATTGAGGCCAGCAAGCAAATGCGGATCATCACCAAACGCCTTTTTGTAGCCCTTGTCAGCTAATGCAATCGCAAACGGCAGGGTTGCATTATTCAGGGCAAAGGTTGAGGTTCTGGCCACACCGCCCGGCATATTGGCAACACAGTAATGCACCACCCCGTCGACAATATAGGTCGGGTCTTCATGGGTGGTAGCTTTGGAAGTTTCAAAACATCCGCCCTGGTCAATGGCAACGTCTACCAAAACGGCACCTTTTTTCATCTTTTTCAGCATCGCGCGGGTCACCAGTTTTGGGGCTGCAGCACCAGGGACCAATACCGCGCCGATGACCAGATCGGCATCCAGGACATATTCTTCCAGGGCTTCAGTGTTGGAATAAACTTCCCTGGCATTAGACCCGAACATTTCATCCAGTTCCCTGAGGCGCGTGATTGAGCGGTCCAGAATGGTTACATCGGCCTGTAATCCCACCGCCATCATCGCCGCATTAGTGCCGACCACACCGCCGCCAATAATCACTACTTTTGCTGGGGCAACACCGGGGACACCGCCCAAAAGCATGCCGCGGCCGCCGTGGCGCATCTCCAGCGCATGGGCCCCAGCCTGGATTGACATCCGCCCCGCTACCTCGCTCATTGGCGCCAGAAGCGGAAGGTTTCCAGCATCATCTGTAACAGTTTCATAGGCAATGGCGATGCATCCGGATTTGATCAGACCCTGGGTTTGCTCGGGATCCGGGGCCAAATGAAGATAAGTATAAAGGATTTGGCCCTTGCGCAGCATTTTGCATTCTACCGGTTGAGGCTCCTTAACCTTGACAATCATTTCGGCCTTGGCAAAAATTTCTTCAGCCGAATCCAGGATTTTAGCCCCAGCCTGGATGTAGTCCTGGTCAAGCAAGCCAATTTCAAAACCGGCATTTTTCTGGACGATAACCTGATGTCCCCGCCTGGTTAGCTCAAGAACACTGCCAGGGGTCAAACCGACCCGGTATTCATGATTTTTAATTTCTTTTGGAACCCCGATTAGCATTGCCGCTTCTCCTTTAATTTGAGAAGCACCTTTAGCGCGCAAAATCACGGCAAGCAACCCAGAAATAGTTAAAAAGGAACAGACTTAAGGTAATTTTATTTTTTTCAAATACTTTCCAAATTAGCTAAATCGATTTTGCTTTTTCGCCATTTGGAAACGACCTTTAATTTGGCTTCAAGTGCGGCCCTTTCAACTTCTCCTGCCATGTACATTCCTGATTTTTCTGGCCACCTGGCCATCATTTCATCCAAACCGGTCAAGCGTTGAGTGAGGGCCTTTTCCATACCCTGGACAAATTCAGGGCGCTCATTTTCGGCTAAGGAAGGCAAAAGGCTAAAACGGAATCTCAAAGGGTCAAATCCCGCATCGACCGCCTGGATTGGATCCAAATACCAGGCTTTGTACGCCTCCAACCCCTTTTTTGTTAAAGCAAATCCCTTGGCAGGCCTTAATTTGGTGCCAACGCTTTTGGCCTTGATCAGGCCACGCTTTTCGAGCCTTTTAAAGGCAGGGTAAACCGCCCCGGCGCTTCCGGAAAAATACTGGGATGGGGATTGAACAAAATCTTTGTGCACCCGGTAGGCCGTACAATGCTTGCGCATGACAATTGACCCCATGATGCCGCCTTCAAGATTTTTAAGTTTAATAACCTTTTTCATATTATAACCCCGGCAATTTTTCAAAGCTTGACTCTAATCTACTTTATTACTATTAGTAATAATAATCAATCCCTTCTTTTCCAAAAAAGGTGGGAGTAAATAAAGGTTGGAGGGTTTAGAGGAAATTGAAAAAAAACAAAAGGAAATCAAATGAAAAAGGCAGCAA
>JAZFRG010000376.1:0-8261 GCA_036445535.1 Sphingomonadales bacterium | reverse complement strand
CTTCGCCTTAACGATGCATCTTTTGAATATGCGCCGGAAACCTCAACCGCGTTAGGCTTTGGCTATCGCTGCGGGTTCCTGGGCATGCTCCATCTTGAAATTATTCAGGAACGGCTGAGCCGCGAGTTTGATTTGGATCTGATCACCACCGCGCCCAGCGTTATTTACCGGGTTCATTTGCAAAAGGGCGAGGTCATTGAGCTGCATAACCCCGCCGACCTGCCCGATGTCACCAGGATCACCCATATTGAAGAGCCCTGGATCCGGGCGACCATTCTGGTGCCCGATGAGTATCTGGGTTCGATTTTAAAACTGTGCCAGGACCGGCGCGGTGAACAGCGCGACCTGACCTATGCCGGGACCCGGGCAATGGTGGTTTATGACCTGCCCTTGAACGAAGTGGTTTATGATTTTTACGACCGCTTAAAATCGGTCAGCCGCGGCTACGCCAGTTTTGATTATGCGATCGAAGAATACCGCGAGGGCGATCTGGTGAAAATGTCGATCCTTGTTAACGCTGAACCTATCGATGCCTTATCGATGATGGTCCACCGGGCTAAAGCAGAAAGCCGGGGCCGGGCGCTTTGTTCCCGGTTAAAGGAATTAATCCCCCGGGCGCTTTTCAAAATTCCCATTCAGGCCGCACTGGGGGGTAAGGTTATCGCCCGGGAAACCATTTCAGCTATGCGCAAAGACGTCACCGCCAAATGTTACGGCGGGGATATTACACGGAAGAAAAAACTTCTCGAAAAACAGAAAAAAGGCAAGGCCCGGATGCGCACCTTTGGTAAGGTTTCAATCCCGCAAGAGGCCTTTATTGCGGCCCTGAAAATCGACCCGGACAAGTAAGTAAATTTCCGCCAAACGCCTTGCGAAAATTAGCAATTTGACTATAGTGCCGAGCTTATCGAGAAGGCTAAAGGAGCGGTGGCCGAGTGGCTGAAGGCGCACGCTTGGAAAGCGTGTAAGGGTTAACGCCCTTCGAGGGTTCGAATCCCTCTCGCTCCGCCAGCCAAACCAAGGAAAACCTATGCGTATCAACCCCGCCCACTTTTTTTGCTCAGGTAAAGAGCTTTGCACCCCGGTTCGAATTCTGGATGTTCCCAGCTTTAAGGAGTGGCAGAAAAAGGCAGATATCAAAGATGTCGCCCAGGCTAAAACCTTCGGTTTTTCAGGTTTCGATACCCAGTTGGCCTATATTCATAACGAAAAAGGTGAGCTAACAGAGGTCTTATTTGGCACTAATTTACAGCGCCTTCCCGCCAACATGAGGAGCCTGGCGGTGCGCCTGCCCGAAGGGGCTTTTGAATTCCCACTCGATTTGCCCGGGCCGGTAGCGGATGTCGTCGCCTACTTCTGGGCGCTGGGCCAATATAATTTTTCCGAATATAAAAGCCAGAAAAGCCCCCGCCCCAGAGCCTTGAAATGGCCCGAAAATGCCAATAAAAAACGCGTTGAAGAACTGGTGGCTTCCTCTTTCTTAGCGAAGGATTTGATCAACACCCCGCCCAACGATATGGGGCCGGATGAGCTGGAAGCCGCTGCCAAGGCGCTGGCCTCAGGCTTTGATGCTAAATTTAAAGTCATCAAGGGTGATGCCCTTTTAAAGGAAGGCTTCCCTGCCATCCATGCCGTGGGGAAAGCCGCCGAAAAAGAACCCCGGCTTTTAGATTTGACCTGGGGTAATGAAAAACACCCCAAAGTCACCCTCGTGGGTAAGGGGGTTTGTTTTGACTCCGGCGGCCTGGATATCAAATCCGCCAGCGGCATGATCACCATGAAAAAGGATATGGGCGGCGGCGCCGTGGCACTTGGCGTGGCGCGTATGATTATGGCGACAAATTTGCCGGTTAGGCTTCGGGTTTTGGTCCCGGCCGTGGAAAACAGTATTTCCGGGAATGCTTACCGGCCCAGCGATGTCATTAAAACCCGCAAAGGCTATTCGGTAGAAATTGGCAACACCGATGCCGAAGGCCGGGTCGTTTTGTGCGATGCGCTGGCCCTGGCCGATGAAGAAAAACCTGATATCCTGATCGATTTTGCAACCCTGACCGGTGCCGCCAAGATTGCCATGGGCCCTGAATTACAGGCGCTTTTTTGCAATAATGATGAGTTGGCCAACGGCCTGCTGACAGGGGGCATGAATTCAGGTGACCCGCTGTGGCGGATGCCCCTGTGGCAGCCCTACCGGGAAATGTTAAAGAGCGAAGTTGCCGATATCAACAACGTGGCAAGCGGCACTGAAGGCGGGGCTATCACAGCGGCGCTTTATCTCCAAAGCTTCGTTGAAAACGCAAAAGCCTGGGCCCATATTGATTTGTATTGCTGGAATAAAAAACAAAAACCAGGCCGGCCAAAGGGGGCGGAAGCCCACGGGCTTTTAGCCGCAGTTTCATTTCTTGAAAGCAAATTCAGAAAGTAATCGATGGCCCACGGACCAGACAGGGATAAATGGATCAGCGGCCAAACCTCTGATCTTGACCCGCGGACCACCCCGGCCCGTCCCGATATTGCTTATGAAGCTCTAAAAGGCAAAATCGAAGCCACCCGTTTTACCCGGGGCAAGGTCATGACCATTTCCACTCCCCTTGCAGATTTGAGATATGGACCGAGAAATTCAGAAGGCCTCCTGACCCAAGGGTTACTCGGTGAACAATTTAGAGTTTTGGAGGGCCACGCCGGCTGGGCCTTTGGTCAACTTTTGAGCGATGGTTATGTTGGCTACCTGGAAGAAAAACATCTGACATCGCATTACCCAGAGGCCAATTATCGGGTCGCCGTCCCCTTAACCCATATTTACCCGGTGCCTGATTTAAAGACGCCGATCAGAATGGCACTACCTTTTGGCGCAAAACTGTGCGCCAATCCGGATGATGCCAGAGAGGGTTTTGCCGAGGTAAAGGGGCTAGGCTGGGTTTATGCCAAGCATCTGGTCGCCCTTGGAACCCGGATAGAAGATTTTGTAAAAACCGCCATGGGGTTTTTGAACAGTCCTTATTTATGGGGGGGGCGCAGCGGCTCCGGGCTTGATTGCAGTGCGCTTGTGCAATTGGCAATAATGGCGGCGGGCATTCCCTGCCCACGGGATACCGACCAACAGCAAAAAGTCATTGGTCACTCAATCTCAAACGTCCCCGAGGTGGCCATGGCCAGGACCGGCGATCTGGTTTTTTTCCCGGGCCATGTGGGATTTCTGGTGGCCGAAAATAAAATTTTGCACGCCAACGCTTTTCACATGCGGGTAACCATTGATGATGTAAATGAGGTGGCGGAGCGGGTGAAAAAGGATCACCCAACCGGCATTCTTGATATCAGACGCCTTAAAATTAAAACTTAAGATTTATTCGCCGTCGGTCTCAGGGTCGGCTTCGGTGGTTTCCCCCTCAGGGGTGGCATCCGGCACCAAAGGCAACGGAATGGGGTTGGTGGATTGTAAGCGAAGATAAGCAATAACATTTGCGCGCTCATCCTCTTTTTTAATACCCGGAAAACTCATTTTTGTTCCCGGAACTGCCTTGGAAGGCTTGGCCAGGAAGGCATCCAGTTCCTCATAGCTCCAGGTGCCGCCTTTTCCGGTCATAGCGCCCGAATAAGCAAAGCCTGCACCCCCGGCAACCGGGCGACCCACAACCCCAAAAAGGTTGGGGCCAATTTTGTCGGCGCCACCATCATTTGCGGTGTGGCATTGCTGGCACTTTCTAAAGGACCGTTCACCCGCAACGGCATTGGCATCAACCATCAAAGCCAAAATATTTGACTGGGGTTCACTGATCACAACAGCATCGGGGGCAGAACCTTCAGCACCGGCCACGCCAACAAGGACAGCTTCTTGACCTTCAAAAATTTCATCGGATAAAATGGTGACACCCATAAAAATCAATAAGCTTAAAATCAGTGCGCCAGCAATTTTGTTCCATTCAAACGAATCCACGGCTTTTCCTTCCCCAGGTTAGGTGGTTTCGGGGCCGACATTAGGCTTTGGAAGCGGGTTTTTCAAGTCTTAAGAGGTCCCATAAAAAAACTTTTTTCAAAACCCTCAATTTTCCTATCCCGGCCCTTGCCAGCCCCCTAAAAATGGCACATATAACGGGGTACCAAATGAGCTTATGGGGGGTGGTGCGGACGGAGCGTTCGCCAACCCGGTCAGATCCGGAAGGAAGCAGCCGCAGTGGATTGTCTTTGGGTCGCTGCCATCCCCCACCCATTTATGAAGGTTTTCAATGTCCTCTGATGCCGCCGAATATAAGGTCCTGGCCCGGAAATACCGGCCCAAAACCTTTGAACAACTTATCGGCCAGGACGTTATGGTCAGAACCCTGAAAAACGCCATCGAATCCGGCAGATTGGCCCACGCTTTTATCCTGACCGGTGTTCGCGGCGTGGGCAAAACCACCACCGCACGGCTTTTGGCAATGACCCTGAATTGTCTTGAGGTCAAGGATGGCCAGGAAATTGCCCCCTCGCCATGCGGAAAATGCGAAAATTGCCTGGAAATTTCCGAATCCCGGCACCCCGATATCCTCGAGATGGATGCCGCCAGCCGAACCTCGGTGGATGATGTTCGCGAAATCATTGAAAACGTGCGCTACGCGCCCCAGTCGGCCCGATTTAAGGTCTATATTATTGACGAAGTGCACATGCTTTCGAAAAACGCCTTTAATGCGCTTTTGAAAACCCTTGAAGAGCCCCCACCCCACGTCAAATTTATTTTTGCAACGACCGAGATCAGAAAACTTCCGGTCACCGTCCTGTCGCGCTGCCAGCGCTTTGATTTGAGGCGGGTTCGAACGGAACTTTTGGTCGAGCACCTGAAAAAAATAATCAAGCTGGAAAAATGCGAGGTCGATGATGAGGCCGTCCTGATGTTGGCCCGCGCCGCAGAAGGCTCGGTCCGTGATGGTCTTTCGCTTTTGGATCAAGCCATTGCCCATTCCGGCGGAGCAGCCAGCGCAGAAAGTGTCAGATCTATGCTGGGCCTTGCCGACCGTTTGCAAATTCTCACCCTGTTTCGGCTTATGATGGAGGGTAAGGTAAAGGCCGGGCTTGAGCTTATGGAGCAGCAATATAATCTGGGCGCAGACCCCATGGTGATTATCAAGGATTTGGTGGAAACCACCCATTGGGTCACGCGGATTAAAACCACCGGTGAAGCTGGCCTTGATACGCTAATTTCCGATAGCGAGCGAAAAGACGGCGTTGCGTTGGCCGAAAAACTAAGCGTTGCCGACCTGACCCGGGCCTGGCAAATCCTTCTTAAAGGCCTCTCTGAGGTTCAAAATTCACCCTCGCCGATCCGCGCCGCTGAAATGGTCTTAATCCGTTTTTGCCATGCCGCAGAGCTGCCCGACCCGGCCAAGTTGGTGAAAAAATTGACCGCAGAAAAAGAAGCAGGACCCGAGATCCCCACACCAGAACCAACTACAAGCCCAGCAACGGCTGAGGCAATCTCCAAACCGGCTGGAAATCGCGAAAAGGCGGCCACCGGCACACCAGAGCCCAGCGCCCACCAAGGCGCCGAAGTGCTGGCCCTTGCCAGGGATACCTCAGGCAACCCGGATGCCCACCCAACCCCAATGCCGCAATCCTTTGCTGATGTGATCGGGATCTTTGAAGGCCGCCACGAAGGAGTGATCGGCAAATACCTTTTTGATGATGTCAGCCTGGTTTCTTTCAAACCTGGTGCAATTGATTTTAAGCCGGTCAATAAAATTCCGGCGACGTTGCCAAGCCGCATGAAAACGCTTTTGGAAGAATGGACCGGACAAACTTGGACCATCACCATTTCCAGCATCGAGGGGGCTACCCCTTTGAAGGCCCAGGAAGATGAAAAAAACAAGGCGGCAGAAATTGCTGCCCGGGAACACCCTTTGGTTAAAAAAACCTTAGGGGTTTTCCCCGGCGCTGAAATTATAAAAATTAACCGTCTGAATGAAGAGGACTAACCTTGAAAAACCTCGGTCAAATGCTGAAACAAGCCCAGGAAATGCAAGCCAAAATGGAGGAAATGCAATTAGCACTTGAGGCCATGGAGATTGAAGGTTCCGCAGGTGGTGGCCTGGTTAAAGTGGTTTTAAATGGCAAGGGCGAGCTGAAATCCATCGACATTGATCCTTCTATTTTTATTGCCAGCGAAAAAGAAGTCGTCGAGGACTTGATAAAAGCGGCCCATCATGATGCCAAAACCACGGTTGAACAAAAAACCCGGGATGAAATGGCACAAATGACCGGGGGCTTGGACCTGCCACCTGGAATGAAATTGCCGTTTTAATCCAATGTCGTCAAACCCCAGAAAAATTGAACAACTTATCCAGCACCTAAGCAAAATGCCGGGTCTCGGCCCAAGATCGGCGCGCCGCGCGGTTCTGCAGATTATTAAAAAACGCGAAAGCTATATGGTACCCCTGGCCAAACTTTTAAAAGAAGTTGCCGCCGAGATCGTCACCTGCAAGGTTTGCGGAAACCTGGATACCTCATCCCCCTGCCAGGTATGCGAAAACCCTAAACGTGATCCTTCGCTGATTTGTGTGGTTGAGGATGTCTCAGACCTTTGGGCGCTTGAGCGGACGGCAAGTTATAAAGGGCTTTACCATGTCTTGGGGGGAACGTTGTCAGCCCTGAACGGGACTAGGCCCGAGGATCTCAATATTGACTCGCTTATTCGTCGCTCAAAAGGCGAAAAAGTGAAAGAAATTATCCTGGCAACCAACGCAACGGTTGATGGACAGACAACGGCGCACTATATTGTGGAACGGCTAAGGGGAGCCAAGCTAAAAATCAGCGCCATTGCCCACGGTGTTCCGGTTGGTGGTGAGCTGGATTATCTAGATGATGGCACGCTGAGTGCCGCCTTAAAAGAACGCAAACAGTACTGAGGATATTATGGTAGAACGCTCTCACTTAGCCCCCTTTCTTTATTACGTCTTGCTGGATGTCGACCCTAAAAAGGGAGACCCGTTTTTAAAATGGCTTAGCGGCAAACACATCCAGGATGTTTTGACCCACCCTGGGTTTATGTGGGCCAGGCGCGTGCCCCTGGATGAACCAGCAGAAGATGGCTGGAAAAAGCTCTTGATCGTTTACGGCATTAACTCCAGAGAAGATTATCAAATCTACAAAGACAGTGATCTCTTCTTACAGTTCAAGGAAGAATGCAAACAATTCGAGGGGCTTTACCGGGTGCAAAGGTTTTCCGGCCAAGTTGATTTGGTTCTTGATTAGCTTTTAACGATTCGCGGACGTTCCGGATTTGGGCTCAGGCTTTCCTTGGCCTCTTCATCGTCTTCCAATTTCACATCCTTTATTCGCTGACCCCGTTTGGTGATTTTTCCGGTTGAGGTTTGGATTTCTGTAATGTCAGCTTCTGCCTGGTTAAAGTGGCGGCCAAGATGGCTAACCCGATCGCCCAGCCTGGTAACATCTTCCAAAAGAACCCCAACCTCTTTTTGGATAAGGCCGGCTTGTTCACGCATTTTGACATCCATCAGAATCGCCCGAACCGTGTTTAAAGTCGCCATCAGGGTGGTCGGTGAGACGATCCAGACCTTTTTCTTGTAGGACTTTTCAACGACGCCTCCAAAGTTGGCATAAAGCTCAGCATAGACCGCTTCCGAAGGTAAAAACATCAGCGCCGAATCAGCCGTTTCATGGGGGATGATGTAGCGCGCTGAAATATCCTCAACGTGTTTTAAAATGCTGGCGGCAAAAACTTTTCCAGCGCGCTCTTTTTCCCTGGGGTCTTCGGCTTTTCTCAAATGGTGAAAGCTCTCCAGTGTAAATTTGGCGTCGATAGCGATTGGCCCCGGCGGGTTGGGCAGCTGGATCAAACAGTCGGCCACTCGATTGTTGGAAAGCGTAGCTTGAAATTTAAACGCTGAGGGCGGCAAAATGGAAGACACTAGGTCTTTTAGCTGAACCTCACCAAAGGCCCCGCGCGCCTGCTTGTTTGACAGAATATTCTGCAACCCGACAATTTCACCGGATAACTCAAGGATGTTTTTCTGGGCTTTGTCTAATACGTCAAGACGCGCTCGAATATCTCCTACAGATTTTGCCGTTTTGGTGGCGGATTGTTCTAAACTTTGGCCCATCCGGTGGCTGACCTTATCTAATCTGTCCTGAATAGCCTTTGAAAGCTCACTCTGGGATTTTCGGCTATCGTCGGATAATTGCGCCAGACGGCCGGATAATTCCTGGGTATTTCTATCAAAATCCTTAATCAGAGCACCAAGATCATCGCTGCCGCTGGCCTTTTTTCGCAGCAC
>JAZFRG010000375.1:0-2526 GCA_036445535.1 Sphingomonadales bacterium | reverse complement strand
ACATGTCGCGCTGTCCCCGCATCACCTCCTGAACCCGGTCATTTCCCCAACGCGGCCAGCTGTGCGAGGCAAACATTACCTCGGCTTCCTGCCCAAACAAGTAAAGCGCTTGGTTGATATATCTTGACCAAGCCAACGAATCGCGGACCTTGGCACCACGAAGTGTATAGATATTGTGAATTGTTCCCGTGATATTTTCAGCAGCCCAAAAGGCCTTCAAGTCCGGAAAGTAAGTATTCATTTCCGCAGGCGCCTCAGTGCCTGGAGTATTCTGGAAAATCATCCGCACGCCATCGATGGTAATCTCTTCAATATCATCTTCAATAATACGGGTTGGCGGAATCAGGCCAAGGTTTCCGGCAGACACATTTTTGCCGATAGCTTGATCAACATGCCCGTAAGGGCTGGCCGGCATCATAACGCCATACTGGTAAACCAGGCGCCGGTTCATGGCGTTCCCGGCATAGACGTTTTCCGAAACCGCGTTTTCCATGAAACCAACGGGCGCCAGAATTTCAATTTTTCCTGCAATTACATCTTCAAGATCGGCCACGCCATGGACACCGCCAAAGTGGTCGCCGTGGGAATGTGAATAAACGACTGCAACAACCGGGCGTTCCCCGAGCTGTTCATTGATGAAATCGAGGGCGGCTTTTGCCGTTTCTTTGGCAGTCAATGGGTCAAAAACGATCCAGCCGGTTTCACCAGCAATAAAACTGATGTTGGAAAGGTCATATCCACGAACCTGGTAGATACCAGGGATCACTTCATAAAGGCCATAGTTCATATTGAGGATCGCCTGGCGCTGGAGGGAGGGATTGATGCTGTCGAAGTCTTCCCCCTGCAGCAAGAATTCATAGCGACCAATGTCCCAGGCAATATGGCCGGCTTCAGCCATTATTTGTTTGTAATCTGGCGCAGCAATGAACCCCTTAGTTTGCTCTTCAAAATCTTTTTCATCTGCAAACGGCAGGGTTTTGCGCCATTCTTCTTGTCTGGCAATGGTAAATTCAGAAGGCGGATTGCCCTTTACGCTGTGATGCCCAAACGAAGTGCCATCATCGGAACTTTGAGTTGATACCTGGCTGTCACAGCTCACCAGAAATGCGAAAGAAACCAGTCCAATCAATAATGTTTTGTACTCAATTTTTCTCTCAGATGTTCCCTTGAATAGCTTTTTCATGAAATCCCCCTATTTTTTTATTGGCCTCACCCAAAAATGAGCAACCAATCGGTTATTTGTAATAAATTTAAAAAGACCTTTCTTGACATTTCCCGACATAGTTAAAATTTTTATACCCAAAACCCAGCCACACGCTCAATCATCCAAAATGAAGCAAAACTTCCAACAATATAGGCCGCCGGTCGTTCAATCCTCAACAGGATCAATTCCTTGGGAATTTTTCGGTTTTTCAATTTTCTAAATACAAGCATGCCCGCCAGAAAAAGTGCAATAACCGCTGCAGCAAAGAGCACCTGGCCTACTTCCACGCCAATGTTGAAAAAGAGAAGTGCCGCCGGAATTTCTGTTTGAGGAAGGCCTATTTGCGATAATACAGAGGCAAACCCAAAACCGTGCAACAGCCCGAAAGAGGATGAAACGGCTATGGGATAGCGCCAAGTCAGCGAATTTTTTCGCCCCCTGGCAATTTCAGTAGCCAGAAACACAATACTAAGGGCAATTGCTGCATCTACTGGGGGGATCGGAACCCGGAAAATACCCAAGGCTGCCAATGCCAAGGTGATGGAATGGGCAATGGTAAAACCGGTGACCGTGATAAGGATGCGCCGCCATGTCCCGGCTATCAGAATAAGACAAGCCAGAAACAACAGATGATCATAACCACTCAGAATATGGTCAAACCCCAGCCCAAAATATTCCCTTGCTACACCTGAGACGCTTTCCGCCTCGGGCACTCGCCACAAACTTTCCTTTGGGCTTAAGAGCCGGGTGTGCTTTTCGCCCGACAGCAGTTCCAGTCGGATCAAGGTTGTAACGGATGGATTTAAAACAGGAAAAGAAACGCCTACTTCCAACCCAGAAAGACCTTCAGTGCAGAGAAAAAGTCGCTGCCGGGCATAAGCCCCTGAGCCAGGTATAATCCGCTCTGGGGCCATCGCCTCACAGCTCTCTGGCAAAACCACTGACGGGTAATTGAAATAAGGCACAGACGGCGGCACCTGCCACCCGACGGAAAACAGATTTTCCTCCTGTTCCACAATATCAATAAAAACCGGGCGACTTTCATGGGCTGAAACAGGGCCCGCAAAACCCAGCATAAAACCGGCAAGGACAAGGATATATGCAAAAACCTTTCCCACCTTATTCAGCCGTTTCCGCCAGCTTTGAGGGATCGGGAGGCAACAAGTCGATTTTCACCTCATAAGTTTTAAGGATTTCGTTGATGGCTTCACGGATGGCATCGGCCCTGACGCGCTCAAACACCTCTTCCAAATCCGGGGTACGGCCTGGCACATTTTTGGTGACCAAAACCAAGTGTATTCCATAGGGAGAATTATAAGGGC
>JAZFRG010000374.1:0-10739 GCA_036445535.1 Sphingomonadales bacterium | reverse complement strand
ACCCGCCCACCCTTCCATTCCTTGGTGGTAAAGCCCAAGATCTCGACCTTGATGCCGCAGCGCTCCAGGGTTCTCGCCAGAATATCGGCGGAGATAGCAGCGGTGGTGATCGGTTTGCCCCGCATCGAGCCCGAGTTATCGATCAAGAGCGTCACCACAGTATCCTTGAACTCCAGCTCCTTCTCAACCTTGAAGGATAGAGGGGTCATCGGATTGATAACGATCCGGGACAGCTTGGCGGCATCGAGGATGCCTTCTTCGCGGTCAAATTCCCAAGCCCGGTTCTGGCGCGCCAATAAATAGCGCTGCAAGCGGTTGGCGAGCTTGGCAATGGTGCTGTGAAGGCCGGCCATTTGCCGGTCCAGCTGGTGGCGAAGCCGGTTCAGCTCTTCTGTGTTGGCCAGATCTGAAGGCTGGATAACCTCATCAAATTTCCCGGTATAAACCTTGTACCAGGGGCTGATCCGGGGGTCGATCAGATTGCTGTTGGGCCGAAACTCTACTTCATCGCTGCCCGGCTCCTGGTCACCCAGATCATCGGAGGGGTCGCCCTGATCATCGCTGAGCGCTTCCATTTCTGAAAACTCGCCGGTCTTCTGGTCCTCAGACATATCTTCGGTATCCTCGGCCTGGGCATCCTGATCCTCGTCATCGCCGGAAACCAGATCCTCTGCCTGGCTTTCTTTCCGCTCCTCCTGGGTGGCATCGCTCAATATACCCAGGTTGGTTAAAATCTTGAAAATCGTCTCGGCGTAGGCTTCCTGGTCTTCCAGAAAATCGCCTAGCTGCCCCAAGTTTTTACCGGCCTTTTTTTCAAGGCGGCGGCGCACCAGGCCCATCGGGTAGCGGCAATCGATGGGGATGTCTTCGCCCAGCAAGCGCTCGCGGGCGAGCAAACTTAAAGCGGTTGCCAGCGGCAGTTTGTCGGCAGAACCAATTTCAATCGCGCGGGCATCCTGGATCTGTTTATAATTATTGGCGATAAGATTTTGAGCAACGCCCTTCATTTGCCGGGCCCCCAAGGCTTCGACCCGGACCTGCTCCAGGGCATCATAAACCTCGCGCGGCGGACCCGGGGAGAGCGCAAATTCCGCCCGCAAATTGTCATCGTGATAGCGTTTTCTAAGCGCCTTGGCATCGGCCTCGCCGCGTTTGCAGATCGCCTCATGCCTATTCAAGGGTTTTTCAAAAAAATCTGCCGGGATTCCGGACTTGTTATCGGGGTCGGGGGGCGGCTCAATCTCGAGCGTCGGGTCTTCGGCAATGGCGCGGGCCGCGGCCTTGATGGCGCGTTTGAAATCGACCGCCTTGTTATGGGGGGTGATGGTCACTTATCGGTCGGCGCGGCCTCGTCGGGAAGCGCCGCCTCGGGCAGGTCTTCGCCCATACAGCGCTGGTAATATTCGGCAATAATGGGGCGTTCGGTTTCATCGCAACGGGCCAGGAAACTGGTCCGGAAAGCATAAGCCAGGTCGCCGAAAGTGGTATAATTCTGGGCCCAGTGGATAACCGTTCGGGGCGACATCACGGTCGATATCTCACCGGCCATGAAGCCTTCACGGGTCAAATCAGCAACCCGGACCATGTTTGAGATCAGCGCCTTGCCTTTTTTGTTTTTAAAGGCGGGCTCTTTGGATAAGACGATTTCCATTTCGGTATCGTGCTCGAGATAATTCAGCGTGGTAACGATATTCCAGCGGTCCATCTGGCCCTGGTTGATCTGCTGGGTCCCATGATAAAGCCCGGTGGTGTCCCCGAGACCCACGGTGTTGGCGGTGGCAAAAAGCCGGAAGGAAGGATGCGGGTGGATGACCCGGTTCTGGTCTAAAAGTGTCATTTTGCCTTCGGCCTCGAGGATCCGCTGGATGACAAACATCACGTCGGGCCGCCCGGCATCGTATTCATCAAAGACCAGCGCACAGGCGTGCTGCAAGGCCCAGGGAAGCAGCCCTTCCCTGAACTCGGTGACCTGCTTGCCGTCTTTTAAAACAATCGCGTCCTTGCCGATGAGATCAATACGGCTGATGTGGCTATCCAGGTTAATCCGGATGCACGGCCAGTTGAGGCGCGCTGCGACCTGCTCGATATGGGTCGATTTGCCGGTGCCGTGGTAGCCATTAATCAAAACCCGGCGGTTAAAGGCAAAGCCGGCCAAGATCGCTCTAGTGGTTTCGGGATCAAAAACATAGGCCTCATCAATCTCGGGCACGTGCTCGGTAACCTTGGAGAACGCCGGGATTTCAAAACCACAGTCGATGCCAAAAACATCCCCGGCCTTGACCATTAAATCTGGCTTGCCCAACTCGGTAATTGATTCAAGGCTGGTAACTGTCATGCTTTTATCCATTATTCATTCTTGGCCGGGCTTGAGGTTTACTCTTACGACCCTGCGCTGGCAATACCAAAGCGGTGCCAGGGTCTTGTTATATAGGTAAAATTGGGCTTAGAACAACTGAACGACAAATAAAGGGGATTTTCCAGACCATGAGCATGGCTAAAACCATCGAAAACAAGCTGAAAGCAGCGCTTTCTCCCACGCATATTGAGGTAATTGACAACTCCCACCACCACATCGGCCACGCCGGTTACCGCGAGGGCGGTGAAAGCCACTGGAAGGTGGTTATTGTTTCTGAGGCCTTTAACGGCAAAAACCGGCTGGCCCGCCAGCGTCTGGTTAATGCAGCCTTAAAAGAGGAACTTACCGGCCCGATCCACGCCCTCGAGATGGATTTAAGCGGGACCGGGGAATAGGTTAGCAGTTTAAATAAAATAGGTCTTTCCCCCAAACCCCTATGATTTTGGTATTTTACAAAAAAGTAAGAAAGAATTTCAGAATGTTACCGTTTAGTAACATGTGAATT
This sequence comes from Sphingomonadales bacterium, assembly GCA_036445535.1. GTDB lineage: Bacteria > Pseudomonadota > Alphaproteobacteria > Sphingomonadales > SMXR01 > SMXR01. The sequence goes on along the minus strand of JAZFRG010000374.1, from coordinate 7,878 downwards.
AATTACGCTAAATGAGGGAGAAATTCCTCAAAGGTAGGCGACAAAGAGCTACCCCTACCCCTTCACCTTGGTAATCTTGATCCGGGTGATCTGGTTTTTGCGGCGCGCTTTGATCTCGAATTTCAGCCCGAAAAGATCAAATTTTTGCCCGACAAAGGGGATGATCTGGGCCTCGTTGATGATCAGCCCGGCAATGGAAGCGGCCTCGTCATCGGGCAGGTTCCAACTGTATTTCCGGTTCAGATCACGGATACTCATATCGCCATCAACCATGATCCCGCCGCCCTTAAGCCGTTTGATTCGGGGCGCGATCTTGTCTTTTTCATCGCGGATATCGCCAACGATCTCTTCCAGGATGTCCTCAAGCGTCACCAGCCCCAGCAAAACCCCATATTCATCCACCACCAGCGCAAAGTGGCTGACCCTCTTCTGGAAGGCCCCTAATTGCTCCCTCAGCGTCGTCGTTTCGGGGACAAACCAGGGGGTTTTCATGATTTTTTTGATCTTGATTTTGGAAAGGTCACCCTCGGCCTTTTTAAGGGCAACCATAACATCGCGGGCATGCAGGACCCCGACAATATTCTCGCGCTCGCGCTGCCACAGTGGGATTCGGGTGAACGGCAGCTGGGTTGCTTTTTCCAAGAGGTCCGAAACTTCATCATCAAGGTTCAGGGTTACCATTGATTTCCGGTGGATCATGACTTCATCCAGGGTAATCTCATCCAAATCCAGAATCGAACCCAGCATGTCCTTGTGGGCCTTATAAATCCGCCCTTCCTCCAAGTGAATATCCAGCGTACCGCGGATTTCATCATGGCCCGATAAAACATGATCGGCCTCGGAAGTATCAACGCCAAAGGCCTTTAACGTGCCGTTGACGATTTTCTGAACCAGCCTGACGACCGGCCCCAAAACTTTGACAAAAGCATCAATTATGGGTGCCACCCCCAGTGCCATCCGTTCCGGTTTCGAAATGGCGTAGGTTTTGGGCAGGACCTCGGCAAATACCAGAATAAGCAAGGTCATGACCACGGTGGCAATCGCAATCCCCTCTTCGCCGACCAGCGAAATAAACAGGCCGGTGGCCAAGGCAGCGGCCAGAATGTTGACCAGATTATTGCCCAGCAGAATGCCGCCAATCAGCCGCTCACGATCTTCAATTAATTTCGCGACTTTGATCGCGGCCTTGTTGCCCTCAGCGGCCAAGCGGTTAATCCGCGCCTTTGAGGCAGCCGTCAGCGCGGTCTCAGAGCCCGAGAAAAACCCGGAAATACCCAGGAGAATTAAAATTCCTATAATGGTGAGAATGTCGCCGGTGGTCATCAGGAGCCTAGGGTCTGAACCGGGTTACCGAGTGGAGCTGTGTTGGAACTGAAAAGCCAGTAAAACAGGAGAAAAACTTGAGGCGATACGGGATATCGGCGCGTATTTTCGACGTATTTTAATGGCTTTTCAGGCCAACCCCCAAAATAACTATCTAAAGGGGGCCACGCCCAAATCGGCCAGACCTTTGTCAAAAGCGTTTCAAATAGGTGGCTATTTTTCATCCCTTTTTCCTTGTTCTGACCGATTTTTGCTGTGGCACAGCCCTCATCGGTAAACCGGTCCAGACCCTAAAGTTCCACTGTTTTTAAGAAATCGTCAAGGGTCTGATTGCTAATGCCGCCCTCTATAATGACATCGCCGAGGCCGCGCGGAAGGACCAGCCGGAAGGCGCCCGCCGATTTTTTCTTGTCTTGCATCATCGCGCTTAATAAATCCCCAGGGGTTATGTTTAACCCTGTTGCTTTCAGGTTGGTGGGCAACCCGACCTTTTCAAGGTGAGCCTTAACCCGATGAAAGTCCTTTTCAAGTAAAATGCCCTCCTGGAGCGCGAATTTGAACGCTAAACAAATGCCGATCGAGACCGCCTCGCCGTGCCTGAGCCCGGCATAATTTGCCAGCACCTCAAGCCCATGACCAAAGCTATGACCCAGGTTTAAAAGCATGCGCTGGCCGCCTTCGCGCTCATCCAGCTCAACGATCCCGGCCTTGACCTTGATGCTTTTTGAAAGGGTCGCGGCCAGGGTCTCAACGTTCCGGTTAAAAAACCCCGCCGCGGTTTCCTCAAGATGCTTAAAGGCTGCTGGCCCGCTCAGGATGGCATGCTTAACCACCTCGGCGTAGCCCGATCTGAAGTCTTCAACTGGCAAGGTCTTCAAGGTCTCAACATCGGCGATGACAAGACGGGCCTGATAAAAGGACCCAATTAAATTTTTGCCATGGCTGGTATTGATGCCGGTCTTGCCGCCAACCGAGCTATCAACCTGCGCCAAAAGCGTGGTTGGCACCTGAACCAGATTGACGCCCCTTTTCAAAAGGCTGGCCGCCAGGCCGGCCAGGTCGCCAATGACCCCGCCGCCAAGGGCTATAATCAGGTCGCCACGATCAAGGCCAAAATCCAAAAGGCCAGCCAACAGGCTTTCAAGGCTTGCAAAAGATTTGGTAGCCTCGCCTGCCGGTAAAATAAAAGTTTCAAGTTGAAATCCTTCATTTTCCAACCCGGTTGTACCAGCGCCTAAATATAACGGCGCGACATTTTCATCGGTTACGATGGCAACTCTGGTGGGGTTAATTTTTTCCCGCACCATTTCCCCAAGCCGGGACAAAAGCCCGGCCCCGACCAGAACCGGGGTCACGCCGCCGGCATGTTTTATGTTAATTTCTGTTATCATTTATAACCTTTAAAATCTTGGCCAGCGCCAAATGCGGGCTGGTGGCATTATTATCAATTTCAAAATCCGCCTTTGCGTAGCCGGGTTTTCGGGTTTCATAAAGCGCAGAAAAATTTTCAAAATCTCCAAGCTTTGGCCTTGTCCCCTTTTGTGCGCGTTTGAAAAAAACCTTAGGCTCCCCGGTCAGCCAAATGGTGGTAGCCATTTCAGATTCTAAAATCCCCCCGCCAGCGGCAATAATGGCATTTTCCTCGGCCAACAGGCTTTTAAGAACCGCGGCTTCCAGCGCCCTGAAAAATTCCTCCCCCTCGCCCGCAAAAATCTCCGGGATGGTTTTTTCAGCTTGCTTTTCAATCTCCGCATCAAGGTCATAAAAATCACGCCCCAGAGCCTCCGCCAAAAGCGCGCCTAAGGTCGACTTTCCTGCCCCCATCATACCGATGAGAAGAATGGGTTTTTTGGTCAAATGCATTTTCTTTATTTTATGGTGTTCAGTGCCAATAAACCTGGTGTAAAACAATTTTCGCGTAAGCCCTTCAAAATTCTGCCACATTGTCCTAAAAAAATGGACGCATTGGCGCTCGGGCACATTATAGGAAATTTGGAATGAAAAAATACATAATTATTGGGATTGTTGCGGTTTTAGGGGTGGGTTTTTTGAGCCTACTTACCATCGACATCCCGGCACCCACGGAAAAAGTGGAGAGGACCATCTCGGATGATGAGTTTCCAAAATAAGCTTTTCCTGACCTTTTTCAGCTTTTTACTTTTTTCCTTCGCGGGCTTTTCCGCTGCTCAGGAAACAGAAACCGAACCCGGGCAGCTAGAGGGTGGCGAAGAAGCCGCCCCAGAAACCTTCTCCATTATGTTGAACGGCCGCGATATCACCGTTGATGGCACAGGTCGTGAACCCGAGACTGAAACCAGGTACGCCACCGGCAGACCTTTGGATATTGTCCCCAACCCCTATCTGGACCCTGAAGAAATTTCATCGGAGGTGGTTTTGTTGGCCCAGCAAACCACCGGCGACCCAGGGGAGGAGGAAGAAAGTTCTTCTTTTGAAGGGGCGGAACTGGATCCGCTGGACCCCGGCGCCATTGGCCTTCTTAGTGATGCCGAGGCCGGTTTTCCCCCAAATCTTTGGCAGGGATCGGACCCGAACATTTTGCCTGGGCTGATCTCGGCGCTGCCAGCTGGAACCAAATCGCCGACCACAAATGCACTTTTGGCCAGGTTGCTGTTAAGCGGCGCCCCGCCCCCCGCCGGCATGACCGCGGCAACCGCCAACCGGGATTTTCTGTTTGCCCGCCTTGAGCGCCTTTATGAAGCCGGCGATATGGATAGTTTGATGGAAATGTTTGACCAGATTACCCGGGAGGAACGTTCCCCCAGGTTGACCCGGTTGATGACAGAAGCCTACCTGCTGGACGGGGATTTTGATACTGGGTGTCGGCTGGCAGGCGAAGGCCAGCGCGCGGCCGGCAGTACCGATTTTTTAAAGATAAATGCCATTTGCCTAGGCCTAGAGGGCCTGGAAGCTGAGGCACGGTTTAACATTTCGCTTCTGTCCGAGAGCGGCGAAGCTGACTTTGCCTTTGTATCGCTTTTTGAGGATGTCGTTAAATTGGTCCAAAAAGACCGCCGCGGGGCCGTGGCTTCGGGGTCCGGGGAAGAAAATCTATTAAATTCATTTTTTGACCGCGACTTTTATTTGCTCTCGGACCTGACCCCCTTGCATATTGGTATTCTAAAGGTTTTGGGCCGTGAGGTTGAGCTCAGTATCGACACCACCGAAGTCAGCAATCTGGTTTTGGCGGCGTTGGCGCGCTGGCAAGGTTTATCCTTAGAGACCAAACTTTTGGTTGCCGACCTGGCACTGGAGCGCGGAATTTTACGGGAAAAATTTCTGAAAGAGCTGGTTGGTGCCTATCAGTTTTCAGCCGCCGATAAGGAAAATGCCTACCTCCTGGATTACCAAAGCTGGGGGGTAAAATCAGATGCTCTATTTTACGCGCTTGCGCTCGAATCCTTTGATTATCCTGAGGCCATCCAGAACGTTCAGGAAGGCTGGTCCCGGGCCCGCCTTAGTGGCCGCGGTGCCTATATGGCGGATCTGTTTTATGAGGCGATTGCTGATATCCCGGCCGACCCGGCGTTTGTCAATTTTGCCCCCGATGCGGTCAGGATTTCGCTTTTAAGCGGGAACTATGAAACCGCTTTTAACTGGTATTCGATGGTCCGCGCCAGAGCCGCCGGAGGCGATGCAGAAGCAACCCGGATGCTGGTTGAAATGTGGCCGATGATGATTACGCTGGACGCCGAGGGGGTGATCCCCTACAGCCCGCAGATATTGAACCTTTGGCGGCGCTCTATCGAGCTTTTGGCCCCTGAGGAACAGTTGGCGCGGGCTATTTTGTTTTACGAAATTTTGGGCATCCTGGGCCATGAAGTCCCCGAAAACCTTAAACGTGAGGGCATGTTGGCGCTCTCGGATGAGCTCGGGGTTGGCGATTTTATAGGCGGTGCTTCGCCGGGGGAAACCGTGCTTTTGGTTCTTGGTCAACTAGGCAAACAAGATACCGTCAATGCCTCTCCTTTTACCTTAGGAAACAGCCTTTATACCCTGATGGAAACTGATCTGGGCCGCGAAGGCCGCCTAATTATTCTCGAAGCATTGCTTGCCAGAGGTTTTTAAAAAAGGAGGTTTGCCCTGTCATCCGACACCGAAACCATCCGAATGTTTCTTGAGATTTTGGCCGCCGAACGCGGTGCCGCCAAAAATACACTCCTTTCTTATGAGCGCGATTTAAGGCTTTTCTCAGACTTTATAGGAAAACCCTTACCCCAAGTAACGACAAGCGATATTGAGCACTTTTTTGCCGATCTGGCGCGCCGCCATTTAAGCGCCACTACGGCGGCTCGAAAGCTTTCCGTCTTAAGGCAATTTTATAAATTTCTCTATGCCCAGGGGCAGATCAAGGAAAACCCCACAGCAGCAATAGAAACCCCCAGGAAGGCCGCCCCGCTGCCTAAAACTTTAAGCGAAAAAGAAGTCGATTCGCTTTTAAACACGGTCTCGGGTCTGGCCAAAAAGAAACCAACTTTAAACAATTTCAGAAGCGTGGCCCTGATCGAGATTTTATACGCCACCGGCCTTAGGATATCTGAACTGGTGAGCCTTCCCAGAGCTGCGATTGAGGGCAAAAACAATTTTTTAATTGTCCGCGGCAAGGGCGGGAAAGAGCGCATGGTGCCTTTATCGAAACCGGCCAAGCGGGCGGTCGCCGATTATCTGGTGCTCTTGAAAGCCACGCCCAAGTTTGCCGACAGCCGTTGGCTTTTCCCGTCCCGAAGCAAAACCGGCTACCTAACCAGGATACGTGCCTTTCAAATCATTAAGGAATTGGCCAGGAAAGCCGGGCTACGAGCTGATAAGGTTTCCGCCCATGTGCTGCGCCACGCCTTTGCCACACATCTTCTGGGCGGGGGAGCAGACCTAAGATCGGTGCAAAAACTGCTTGGCCATTCCGACATCTCAACCACCCAGATTTACACCCATGTTCTTGAAGAACGCCTGAAAAAACTGGTCACCGAGAAACACCCTTTAAGCAAAAAAACGCCGAGCCGGGGTTCAACTGACTAAAATCCTTCCTACATAAAGAAACAGACCCCGGGAGCGTCTCAATTTTGCCCGAAAAACTTTTTCGTGCTAAGTTGTTGACATTCTAAGGGATATGAGGGATTTTTCCGCCTCCAACGGGGTAGAGGAAAGAATTAAATAAATGATTACGTTTCTTGATTTTGAGAAACCAATTGCCGAGATTGAGAGCAAAATTCGCGATCTCAAGCAAATCGGCTCGGGCGAGGCATCGGTTAACATTTCCGATGAGGTTGGACGCCTTGAGACCAAGCTCGACAAAATGCTTCGGACCACCTACTCAAAGCTGGACCCCTGGCAAAAAACCCAAGTTGCCCGGCACCCCGAACGCCCCCATTTTTTCGATTACGTTGAAAACCTTTTTGAGGATTTTACCCCGCTAGCAGGGGACCGGGCTTTTGGCGAAGATCTCGCCATTCAAGGAGGCCTGGCACGGTTTCATGGCCAGCCGGTGATGCTGATGGGAACCGAAAAGGGCTTTGATACCGAAACCAGATTAAAGCATAATTTTGGCATGGCCCGCCCGGAAGGTTACCGGAAAGCCATCCGCCTGATGAAAATGGCCGACCGGTTTGGTCTACCTATTATTACCCTGGTTGACACCTCGGGCGCTTACCCGGGGGTTGGCGCCGAGGAACGAGGCCAGGCCGAAGCCATTGCCAGGTCGACCGAAACCTGCCTGGCAGTTTCAGTGCCGCTAATCTCGGTCATTGTTGGTGAGGGCGGTTCCGGCGGCGCCGTTGCTCTAAGTGCCGGTAACAAGGTTCTGATGCTCGAGCACGCGATTTATTCTGTCATTAGCCCTGAGGGGTGTGCCTCAATTTTATGGCGCACAGCCGAAAAGGCCGAGGCCGCTGCCAAGGCCCTGAAAATAACCGCGCAAGATTTGATGGAGCTAAAAGTCATCGATGAAATTATCCCGGAACCGGTTGGCGGCGCCCACCGGGACAAAAAGAAAACCTTTGCCGCCTTTGAAGAAGCCCTCGGAAACGCCCTGGATGATTTAACCCGCCTGCCGCCTAAAAAGGTCAAGGCACTGCGGCGGAAAAAATACCTCGCCATGGGCAGCGCTGGCATTTTTTAAAAGACTTTTCACGCCCTTCCCTAACCCCTTATTTTAAAAGGAATTTTACTAAATTCCCGGCAAACTGTACACAGGATTTCCACAACTTTCGGCACCTTTTCCACAATTTTATCCCCAAAAAACACAATATCTAGGGGTTTGGTAAACTTTTCATACTTTATCTTGACTAAACCAATAATCTAGCGGCATACTGGTTTTTACGTTTGCAAGACCACTTTGCGGGGTTTGGGGCGAGGGCAGAGAGACCTTCCAGAGCAAATGTTAAGGCTTGGGAAACCATACACTTTTTAAGTCTTCAAAATTAAAATTTGCCGGGTGACTGTTGCGGCAAGGGGGCTACGTTTAGGCGCCCCTTTAAAGCAACCCTTGGGGAGAGAAGGGAAAATAACGTGGAGAGAGGGAGGGCACAAGACGTGTTTGAA
>JAZFRG010000373.1:0-4990 GCA_036445535.1 Sphingomonadales bacterium | reverse complement strand
GGAAATAGCGGTAATCGTGGGCTTCTTCTTTTGAGCGCATCGAGCGGGTGACGACTTTATCGGGATCGAACTGGCGGGTTTCCTGGGCAATGGTGCCACCGTCTTCCAGGACATCAACCTGGCGCTGGGCTTCATAGATAATCGCCTGCATGACATAGCGCACCGAATTGACGTTTTTAATCTCACACCGGGTACCCAACTCATCGCCGGGGCGCCTAACCGAAACATTAACATCGGCGCGCATCGAGCCCTCATCCATGTTGCCATCGCAAGTGCCAATGTAGCGTACGATTGAGCGAATTTTCCGAACATAGGCGCCGGCCTCCTCAGGGGTCCTGAGATCGGGCTTGGAGACGATTTCCATCAAAGCAACCCCAGCGCGGTTTAAATCGACATAGGTGCGCTTGGGGTTCTGGTCGTGGAGCGATTTACCGGCATCCTGTTCCAGATGAAGCCGCTCAATTCCAATATCTTTCGCGGAGCCATCCTCAAGATCGATGGTGACAATCCCTTCACCTACGATGGGGTCGCTGAACTGGGAAATCTGATAGCCCTGGGGCAAGTCCTGGTAAAAATAATTTTTCCGGTCAAAGACCGAGCGTTTGTTGATCTTGGCACCGATCGCCAGGCCGGTTTTAACCGCCTGTTTGACACACTCGCCGTTAATGACAGGCAGCATGCCCGGCATTGCCGCATCAACCAGACTGACGTTGTGGTTGGGCTCGGCGCCAAAGGTGGTCGAAGCACCGGAGAACAATTTCGCCTTTGAGATCACCTGGGCGTGGATTTCCAGGCCGATGACCATTTCCCACGTGCCGGTTGCGCCCTGGATGATGCCTGAACTATTGCTCATGAACCTAACCCTTCCACCACGGTTTTGGGGTGGCATTAAAGCCAGCACCCTGCTCAAGATGCCAGGCGGCGTTTAAGAGTTTCGCCTCTTCAAAGGCCGGGCCAATAATCTGCAAACCCAGGGGTAGGCCATCGTTGGATAGCCCCGCCGGGACTGAGATTGCCGGAATTCCGGCGAGATTAGCCGGCACCGTGAAAACGTCGTTCATATACATCGCTAGTGGATCATCAGATTTGGCCCCGATGCCAAACGCCTTGTCTGGGGAGGTTGGGGTCAGGATGACATCAATGTCCTTGAAGGCCGCGCGGAAATCATCGGCGATCTTTGTCCTGACTTTCTGGGCCTGCAGGTAATAGGCATCATAATAGCCAGCAGATAAAACATAGGTCCCGATCAGAATGCGACGCTTGACCTCATCGCCAAAGCCAGCGGATCGCGTCGCCTCATACATTTCCACAAGACCGCCATTATCAGGGGTGTTCCGTGGCCCATAACGAACCCCGTCGTAGCGGGCCAGGTTGGAAGAGGCCTCGGCAGGGGCAACAATGTAATAGGCGGGCAGTGCGTATTTGGTATGGGGCAGTGAAATGTCCTTGATCTCGGCACCCGCGGCTTTTAGCCAGGCAATGCCTTGCTGCCATAAATCTTCAATCTCTTTCGGCATGCCATCGACAACATATTCTTTCGGGATGCCAACCTTCAGACCCTTGAGGGAATTTTCCAGCCCAGTTTCATAATCAGGGACCGGAACATTGACGGAAGTACTGTCCTTAACATCATAACCAGCCATTGCCTGGAGCATGATGGCGCTATCGCGCACGGTTCTGGCGAACGGGCCGGGATGATCCAACGAGGAGGCAAAGGCAACACAGCCCCAACGGCTACAGCGCCCATAGGAGGGCTTTAAGCCGACAATGCCGGTCAAACTTGCGGGCTGGCGGATCGAGCCACCGGTATCGGTGCCAGTGGAGCCCATGGCCAGGTTGGCTGCAACCGCGGTCGAGGATCCCCCGGAGGAGCCGCCCGGCACAAGGTCTTCATCCGAGCCCTGAGCCCGCCACGGTGAAATCACCGGTCCGAAGGAGGAGTTTTCGTTAGAGGAACCCATGGCGAACTCATCCAGGTTGGTTTTGCCAACCATGACCGCGCCGTTTTTAAAGAGATTAGCCGAAACTGTACTTTCGTAAGGGGGGATAAAGCCCTTTAAAATCTGGCTGCCCGCCGTGGTCTCGATACCCTTGGTGCAAAACACATCCTTGATCGCCACCGGAATACCGGTAAGCGAAGGCGCTTTGCCTTCTGCCAGTGCTTTATCGGCGGCCTCAGCCTGTTTTAATGCATAATCAGGTGTTTCATTGACAAAGGCATTCAACGGTCTGGCGGCCACAACTTCGTTTAAGTGCGCCTCGGTTAATTCCCGGGCCGAGAACTTTTTAGCCTTTAACGCATCGCGGGCTTCAGCAATGGTGAGTTTGGTGAGTTCTGACATTATTCGATGACCTTGGGCACGGTGAAAAAGCCGAATTCGGTTTCAGCTGCATTTTTCAGGATATTTTCAGCGTTATCCCCTTCGGTGACTTTGTCTTCCCGCCAATAAAGCGTGGTCGGGGCGGCAGAGGTCATCGGCACAACATTTTTAGTGTCGACCTCCCTTAACTGCTCAATCCACTCAAGAATACCGTTCAGTTCATCGGTCATTGGTTCAACTTTATCTTCCGGCAGGGCAATCCTGGCCAAGTGGGCGATTTTCTGAACTGTTTTCTTATCGACGGACATTCTTTTTTTCCTTCAAATTACGGCGCGGACATTAAGGGCAAGGCTTATCAATTGCAAGGGGAAGGTTAAAGCATTTTGTTGCTGAGGCGGCTTTTCTCTGATACCCCCTCACCGGATGATTGTTGAGCGCAAAGATTTAAAAGCCGCCCTGCCCGCAAAAGCTCGTTTGATGGGTTTGGATATCGGGGAGAAAACCATTGGGCTGGCGCTTTCCGACACCGGGCTGATGATCGCATCGCCCTATGAGACCATCAAGCGCACCAAATTTACCATTGATGCCAAAACGCTTTTAGAAAAGGCCGCCAAAGATGGGGTCGGAGCTTTTGTGTTGGGCCTGCCCTTCAACATGGACGGCACCGAGGGGCCCAAGTGCCAATCGGTCAAGCAATTTGCCCGCAACCTGGCCGAGTTGACCGACCTGCCAATCACCTATCAGGACGAGCGCATGTCAACCATGGCTGTGACAAAGGTTCTGATTGAGGCCGACCGGACCAGAAAACGCAGAAAAGACCTTGTCGATAAAATGGCCGCCAGCTACATTCTTCAAGGCGCCCTGGACTGGTTGAAAAATCATTAAAGGCTTGCCAGACAATTAGTTTTAACCTTATAAGGCCGACCTTGATGAGCATAAAACATCAAACCTTAGAAACCCGCCACCTTTTAGGCATTAAAAACCTTTCCAAATCAGATATTGAAACGCTTCTTGAACGGGCGGCGTTTTATGCCGATCAAAACCATAAACTTGACTTTGATTGCTCGTTTCGAAAGCTAGTTGCGGCCAATCTTTTCCTTGAGGCCTCAACCCGGACCAAGCTGTCCTTTGAGGTGGCCGCCCACCGGTTAGGGATTAAACCCCTAAATTTTGATGCCGGTTCGTCCTCCCTAAAAAAGAATGAAAGTTTTTTAGATACATTACTAACCGTGGCTGCGATGAAACCTGACCTGATGATTATTCGCCAAAGCGAAGAAGGGTTTTTGGAAAAAGCCACCGGGTTAATAGACATTCCGCTGATTAATGCCGGTGACGGGTCCGGGGAACACCCTACCCAGGCGCTCCTCGATGCCCTGACAATGATCCGGGCCAAGGGTACCCTTGAGGGGCTGAATGTAACTATCTGCGGCGATATTGCCCATTCCCGGGTAGCCAAATCAAACTTTCACCTGTTGGCCAAAATGGGGGCAAACGTCACCGCCAGTGGGCCCCAGAGTTTTATGCCTGATGATCTTCCTAAAGGCGTAAAGAGAACCACAAAATTTGAAGAAGCCCTTAAAGGTGCAGATGTGGTCATGATGTTACGGGTGCAGCTTGAGCGGATGGAAAATCCCCCAGCCCTAACCGATTATTTTGAAAGCTATGGTTTGTCAGCCGAAAAACTGGCGCTAGCCAAAACCGACGCCATCGTCATGCACCCAGGGCCGATGAACCGCGGGGTTGAAATTGCCAATGGGGTTGCTGATAACACCGAACGTTCGGTCATTTTAAACCAGGTCACCAATGGCGTTGCAGTCCGAATGGCAGTGCTTGATCTATTAAGTGCTTCTTTGAGGGATTCTCAATGATTGATCCCGGTATTTTTGGCGTTCTATTGGGCTATCTTTTAGGCTCAATCCCGTTTGGCTTTTTGCTCTCACAAATGGCCGGGGTGGGAGATGTCAGAGATATTGGTTCGGGTAATATTGGCGCCACCAATGTGCTACGAACCGGTAAAAAAGGTTTGGCTGTTGCGACCTTGCTTTTGGATATCGGCAAAGGCGCTGCGGCGGTTCTTATCGGGGGTTATTTTAACCCCGAATTGGCCGCGATGGCAGGCTTTGCGGCCTTTCTGGGACATGTTTTCCCGGTTTGGCTTAAATTCAAGGGCGGCAAAGGGGTGGCAACCTTTGTCGGCGTTTTGCTGGCGCTCAACTGGATGGTTGGGCTAGCGGTGATCTTGACCTGGGTTTTGGTGGCCATTGTTTTCAAGACTTCTTCACTGTCTTCTTTAACGGCGGCAATTGCCGGGCCATTTTTAACTTATTTCTTAGTCGCTCCAACACCTGCCATGTGGGTATTTTTGATGACTTTTGTGATTATTATTTCCCACCGCGAAAACCTCAAAAGACTGATGAACGGGTCTGAGCCCAAAATCGGATCAAAGTCAAAAAAATAGCCCCCGCACAACCTTTGGTTGACAGTTTCAAATTTGGCGATTGTATAGTTGAGTGAACACGACTCACAACCAACAGGAAGAACATCAGAAAAATAGTAGAGTCGAAAGAACTAAGAGAACGAATAGCTACTTCGATGAGGATCGAGGTTTCTTGCGTTTTGGAAGGATGGGTAGACCAAGATGAGGACTTGCGATTTCTTTCCCCAAAAGA
>JAZFRG010000372.1:0-2128 GCA_036445535.1 Sphingomonadales bacterium | reverse complement strand
AATAATAAGCGCATTACCCTTTTCCATATCCAGCGTATGCGGGTACAGCCGGGGTGAGCTCATTAAATCAGGCAACAGGGTTTTAAGATCTTCTTGAAAGTCACTCACTTTCCTTGAAACCTTTCCGGGCTAAACGCTTTCAGGTCAAATTCGGGTTTTTGCTCCAAAACACAGTCCCTTAATATCTCCCCTATCACTGGAACAAATTTAAAGCCATGGCCGGAAAATCCGCCGGCAACGATCACCCGCTCTTGTGCCTTAAGAGGACCAACGACAAAATGTTCATCGGGGGTCATGGTATACAGGCACACCTTTGAGGTCCGGTGACGGTACGGAACGGATGGTACGCACTTTTTTAAGGCCTCACGCATCACCCTGATTTCAGATTTTTTTACCTCGCGGTCAAGTTTCAAAACATTATCAACCCTATCAAAACGATCATGGAAGGCGTACTTGATCCCCTCTTCCTCCTCGGTCCAAGGGAAACCATACAGAATATGTCCATCTGGAAGACGCCACAGATTGGGGACGAATTTGCCGGGCTTGAAATCCTCAGGCGAACCCTCGGGCTCAAACCAGTGCGAAACCATCCGCCTGATTGAAAACGGCAACGGTCGCCCCAGGAAAACCATTATTTTGTTCACCCAGGCCCCGGCAGTGACAACCAGTTTTTTTGCCTTATAAGTTTCCCCGGCGGTTTCAACTTCAATAAAATCATCCTTTACTTGGATATTAACCACCGGCTCGTTAAAATTAAGCTCAGCACCTTTTCCCATAGCCAAGGATTGGTAAAGCATAAGTGTGGCATCTGGGTTTACATACCCCGCCGAGGGTTCAAAAACCCCGACAACATCATCGGCCGGGGTAAAAAGGGGAAACCTAGCCTTGATTTCTTCTGGCCCAAGCGTTTCAACCGGAATGTTGTACATTTTTGCAGAGGCCAGAGTATCTTGAATTACCCGATCATTTTCCGGCGCGACATAAAGCCCCCCGCACAGGTTGATCAGGGGCTGGCGTTCAAGCTTATCCAGCTCAAACCATTTATCATAGGCGCGCTCCAAAAGCGGGATATAAAAATCGCCCTCCATATAGGCTTTTCGGATCATCCGGCTTTTTCCGAAGGAGGAGCCCATGGCGTTCAGGGGCTCAAACTGCTCAAGCCCAAGCACTTTCAGGCCTGACCCCGCCAGCTCATAAGCCGCAGCCGAACCCATCGCCCCAAGACCAATGATTATGACATCATACATGAAAGTTTTTTCGGCGGGTTAGGGCCCGCTGTCAACCCCGCCAAGCCTTGGCAATCTCCTCTACATGACGTTCATCGGTGCCGCAGCACCCGCCGAGAACAGCAAGGTTGGGAAGTTTTGACTTTAGGTTGGCAAAAAAACTTTCAAAAAAATCACCCCACCCCCTTGACTCTTTTATAACAAATATCATATATGGTTTGCAATACAAACTACTTTGCACAAAAGATAATTGGAGCAAACACATGATGACGACATTAAACGAGGCGGAAAAATTTGCCGCCAAAACTTTGACCGAAGACGGTCTGATTGATATTTTTTCCGGGTTAGGCCTGATTGTAATTGGCTATTTCTGGCTGGTTGATAACACAGCGCTTGCGGCAATTATGCCTTTCGCCCTGATCGGCTTGTGGAAAGTTGCCCGCCAACGGGTATCCGAGCCCCGGCTCGGTAGGGTCACGCCTGCCAAGGAAAAAAAGAGCGATATCAAGATCGGGCGCATTATCCTTCTTATTATTTTACTGACCCTGGTTGTGGGTATTGGTTCCTGGGCGCTGGGCGGCGCGGGAGAAATTCAGGGAACCGGGTATTACCCCCTGTTCGCCGCCGGGCCTTCGCTGTTGATCGCTACCTTTGCCTTCTTTCATGGCAGACATTATAGGTGCCAGCGTTTTTACGCCTACGCTGCCTGGTTGGTCGTAGCAGCCGGAATTTCAATATGGTTGGGCGAAGGACCGGCCAAGGCGGTTATGATCGGCGGCGTTCCTTTTCTTGGCGTTGGGGTCTGGACCTTTGCCAAATTCCTGTCCAGCCACCCTAAGGTGAGCTCATAATGGCGCTAAAACCGGAAGCCCTGGACAAGGTCATTCATGAACCGGCACGGT
>JAZFRG010000371.1:0-5565 GCA_036445535.1 Sphingomonadales bacterium | reverse complement strand
AAAATAAAGCCGACGATTATGGCAATCACAACGCCGCCAAAAAATTTACCGAATTTCTTGGTCTCGGCCCAAAGCGCAAAAAAAGTGACCCCAAATAACGCGGCCCCAAGCGCGATAATATTCGTAGAAGGAATTAACGCATCCATTTTAAAAGTCCCCCAAATAATTTTACAGAAAGCTTTCTGTAATATAACTTTTACTAGGTTTTTTGGTACAAGCAAAATGATTAAAAAGGAAATTCAATGAAATCACAAATTTTTAAGAAATCTATTCACGTTGTGATGACGGTCCTTTTCACCTTCGTTTTATCCGAAATGGCTTTTGGGGAAACCGAATATCAAAAGGCCACGGGGGGCACGCTTTGTTTTGGGGAGGGTTGCAGGATCAAAATTCTCCTTGAGGAAGCCAACCTTGGTTCAGGGGAGTTGGAGATGGCAGAAATGGTTTTCCCATCAGGTTATAAGGGGAAGGGGCATCCCCATATCTCGCTAGAGATTTTCTATGTCCTCTCAGGGCAGTTCGGCCACGAAGTTAATGGTGAATTTCATCTCTTAACCCCTGGCATGGTTGGCGTTGTTAAACCAGGGGATACAGTCCTTCACAGCGTAGTCGGAGACGAAGCGGTACGGGTCTTGGTTTTGTGGCTTCCAGGGGGCGAGATTGATCGAATTTTTGATCGTTCCAAGGGAACACCGGTGGAATAAAGGCCCGTTTTCCTAGAAGGTTTTTCTGACCGCCCACCCGGAAAGCCGCCAAAGGCCATAGGCGAGCGGGATCGCAACATAGCCGTCAATGGCATAATGCCATCCCAGGTGGACCGACCCCACCAGCATAACAATAAGAAAAGCGGTCATGAACCACCCCAACCAGCGGTTCAGCTGGAAGGCGTGGAAGGTCATCAGGGCGGTGGTCGCCAAATGCAGGCTGGGCATGGCAGAGATTCCCGCGCCGACCCCGGTTTTGGAATTAGCATAAATATTCCACAGCCGGTCCTGGACCTCAAGCGCCCAAACCCTGGAGAAATCCCCGGTGGCCCGAAGTTCCGTATCCATTATACGCAAACCGTCCATCAGGCTGGTGAAGGGGCTGGCAACGCCGGTCACGTCGGCATAATAAACCGGCCCGGCGGAAGACAAGGCAACCGCCGCCAACGACCCCGCGACCATCCATGTCAGGACAAAGCCGATCATGTATTGCATGCGTTGTTTCAGGTTTTTGTTGAAAAAGGCGCTATAGAGCAGGAAACCCCACAAAAAGAAAAACCACAGGTGATAAACAAGGTTGATGAAAACGGTTGCCCCAGGACCCCCGAACAGGGCGTGGGTCAGGCGCCACGGGTCGTTACCGAAATGGACGGCACGGTCAATCTCCATGAAAGCCTGGTCCAGGTAGAACGGAACCAGGGCCGGGATCATGGTTTTGAACGAGGTATAAAGCGAGGCCACCACCGGGATGGTCAAAACCACCAGAGCAACATTCAGCAAGCGGTCAATGTCACTGAAATATGCCCTCACGTTTTTGGCTAAAAGGGTCAACGGGCGGGCCGGGCGCTTGATCAAAACCAGGTGCAAGAGCCCTACAAACCCCATAAAAAGGGCGGTGTAGAGGATTGTTTTGAGGGCAATGCTCCAGTAAATCCCCAAATTGAAACTTTCCTGGAATGAGTTGACCACCGCGACGATATAAACAAAGGCCAGGTAAATCAAGGTCAGGCCGATCAGGACGCTGTTTTGCCGCCAGGCGGGCGAGACCAAAATACGCCGCCGGATATTCCTGATATTAAGGAGTATTTTCTGCATCCCGGATACTTTCCCGTAAAGAGGCCGAATTGTAAACCTGTTGTTCCACCGCTCAATAATTTGCTAAGGCTTTCTCAGGTAAAGTTTATGACCCAACGCACGCTAGAAATTGTAAAGGAAGCCTTTTCCTTGGCCCGCCCTTTTCGCATTTCAAGGGGGGTAAAGCACAGCGCCCACCTGATCCGGGCCACCGTTAGGGAAGGTGCCTTTAAAGGTGAGGGGGAATGCTGCCCCTACAACCGGTATGGTGAGACCATAGATAAGGTTCTCAAAACCCTTGAAGATGTTCGCCAGGGTATTGAGCAGGGACTGGACTGTACTCGGCTGCAAAGCTTGCTTCCGCCCGGGGCCGCCCGGAATGCGCTGGATTGTGCGTTTTGGGATTTAGAGGCCCAACAGACGGGGAAACCTGTTTTCGCACGCCTTGGTCTTCCCCAGATATTAGAATTTACTACCTTTAGAACCGTCGGCATCACCACCCCTGAAAAAATGGGCCTCGAGGCCGCCAGCTACCCCGTTGGTTCGCCCTTAAAGATAAAACTGGGCCAGGAATTGGTTGCTGAGCGCTTAGGCGCAATTAGAAATGCCGCCCCTGAAAGCACCCTGATGGTCGATGCCAATGAGGGCTGGACGGCTGAATTTTTGGCAGATGTTATGCCCACCTTAAAAAAGTTAGGTGTTGTGCTTATTGAGCAGCCCCTTCCGGTTAAAGACGATGAAGCCCTAAGGTCAATTTCCCGCACCGTTCCGATTCTGGCGGATGAGGCCTGTCATACTTTGTCCGATCTTGCCGGTTTGAAGGGCAAATACGATGCCATCAATATCAAGCTGGATAAAACCGGCGGTTTAACCCAAGCAAAGAGCCTTATGAATATGGCTAAAACAGGTGGCTTTAAAATAATGCTGGGATGTATGGTCTCGTCATCACTTTCGATTGCACCGATTTCGCATTTGTGCTCCGATGCGGACTTTATTGATCTCGACGGGCCGCTGCTTTTGAAAGCAGACCCTTACCAAGGTTTGATCGAGGTTAAAGACGCGGCGATGGTAAAAATAACCCACCCTTGGGGACGGATTAGGGTCTGAAATATGAAACGAATAATTATCACTTTTCTTGTTTTTATTGGATTTCTTGGCTCTGCCTATGCCCAGGAATTGTCCCCGATCGTCAATAGCGGTCAAACGATTTATCCCGAGGGTGGCCGTTATGGCATGACCGTGGCCCAGCACCATATTGGGGCTGAAGTGGGTGCCGAAATTTTGGCAAGGGGTGGCAATGCTGTTGACGCCGCAGTTGCAATGGGTTTTGCCATGGCTGTTGTTCTTCCCAGATCCGGAAATATTGGCGGCGGCGGGTTCATGCTGGTTTATCTTAAAGAAGAAAACCGGACCATCGCCATAGATTACCGCGAAATGGCCCCGGCCAGCGCCCACCGCGATGTGTTTCTTGATGAAAGCGGGAATGTCGACAAATTCCTAGCCACCCGCAGCCGGGCCTCCGCGGGCGTACCGGGAACCGTAGCCGGCTTGTATCTGGCCCACCAAAAGTACGGCTCGCTTCCCTGGGAAGAGCTTGTGGCGCCAGCCATAAAACTGGCTGAAAAGGGTTTCCCGGTCACGCTTTATTTGTCAAATTTATTAAAGGGCCGGCAAGCCCGTTTGGGAGTAACCAGCGCCGGGCTGGAGATCTTTTATAAGGGTGGGAGGGGATTTTATGCCCCCGGCGAAATCCTGATCCAGGCCGATCTGGCAAACACCCTAAAGCTTATCGCCGCTAATGGACCGGATGGTTTTTATAAAGGCCCAGTGGCGGATTTAATCGTCGCGGAAATGGCCCGGGGCGCCGGCCATATCACCCACCAGGATTTGGAGAATTATCGCGCGCTTGAGCGCGAGGCGATCACTGGCAGCTACCGGGGATTTGAGATTGTTTCCATGCCGCCGCCATCCTCGGGCGGGGTTCATGTTATTCAAATGCTGAATATTCTTGAAAATTTTGATCTGGCTACGACCGGCCCCAATAGTGCTGCCACCGTCAGCGTTTTGGCAGAAACCATGAAATATGCCTATGCTGACCGCAGCCAGCATCTTGGCGATCCAGATTTTTATGATGTTCCCCTCAAGTGGCTGACCTCAAAAGCCTACGGCAAGGAAATAGCAGATGAGATCAAACAAAAGGGTGTTCAACCCGCCGCCGAAATTATGCCCGGAACGCCAAACCATGTCGAAAGTTATGAGACCAACCACTTTGGGGTGATCGATAAATTCGGCAACGCGGTCGCTAATACCTACACCCTGAATTACACCTATGGATCAGGCATTGTTGTCGCCGGGGCGGGTTTTGTTTTGAACAACGAAATGGATGATTTTTCTGCCAAACCCGGGGTGCCCAACGGCTACGGACTTTTGGGCGGCGATGCCAATGCAATTGAGCCTGGCAAACGGCCTCTTAGCTCCATGACCCCAACGATAGTCTTGAAAAACGGCAACCCGGTTTTTATCATCGGCAGCCCCGGCGGCAGCCGGATTATCACCGGGGTCCTGCAAAGCATTGTGAATTTTATCGATTTTAAATTATCGGTTGGTCCAGCGGTCCAGCTTCCCCGCATTCACCATCAAGGGTTCCCCGATGTCCTTAGGCTGGAACCGGGATTTAGTCCCGATACCATCGCGCTGCTAAGGGCCGCCGGTTATACCGTGGAAGAGGGTCGGGTTTTCACCTCGGTAGAGGCGATCCAGATCACCGACGATGGCTGGATGTTCGGCTATTCTGATCCCAGGCGCCCCGACGGCGGGGCGGTTGGGTTGTGTGTCGAAGACAAAGCGGGCTCCTGTTAAAAAAATGACGAACGCTCAAAAATATCAAAGCCTGCCGGCCTGGATTTATTCCGACCCTGATTTTTTTGAGCTGGAACGCAGCCAAATTTTCATGAAGACCTGGCAGCTGGTTTGTCATGTCAGTAACATTCCGAACCCGGGGGATTATTTCACTTTTGATTTATTGGCCGAGCTTGTTTTTGCGATCCGGGGGATGGATAAGGAAATTCGCACCTTTCATAACGTTTGCCGGCACCGCGCTACCAAGCTTTTGAAGGGCGAGGCCGGAAATTGCCAGCGCATCAAATGCCCCTACCACGCCTGGGGCTATGACCTTGAGGGCAACCTGAAAAATGTTCCCTTTGAACGTGATTTTGTTGATTTCAAAAAAGAAGATCACGGGTTGCACCCGGTAGAGATGGAAATCTGGCAGGGCTTTGTTTTTATTCGCTTTGGCGGCGATGGCCCCGCGGTCTCGGAAACCATGAAACCTTATACCAGGGACATTGAAAAACACCGCCTGGAGGAAATTGAGCCGCTGGACCGGGTCACCATCAGGCCGCGTAAAGCCAATTGGAAAACGGTCATCGATAATTATGTCGATGCGCTGCATATTGAAGTGGCCCACGATGGCCTCACCGGGCTTTTTGGCAACACGTATGGATTGGAAGTCAAAGCCGGCGTGCAAAAGCTTTGGGGGGATCTGGTCCCTACCAATAAGGAAACGCTGTCGGTTAAAATGTATAAAAAAATTCTACCGAAAGACTGTGACCGCGCTTGGGAATATTTTCGTCTGTGGCCCAATCTGGCGTTTGATTTATATCCCGATCAGGTCGATTTTATGCAGATTCTGCCGGTTAGCCCAAAAACCATGGTGATCCGCGAGATTTCCTACGCGCTGCCCGACGAGCGCCGGGAAATGAAGGCCGCTCGCTACCTGAACTGGCGC
>JAZFRG010000370.1:0-2142 GCA_036445535.1 Sphingomonadales bacterium | reverse complement strand
CGGTTTAACGCAGAATAGTTTCATTTTAACTCATAAAGATTGAGCGAAGGTTGGCTTGGCCTATGGTCGTATAGGTGTCCAGGGGGAAACAGGCTGGGGACAACTAATTAAGGGGTGTAGTCCTATGGGTCGGTCACCAGTGTCTTTGACGCACAGCTTTGCGTTAACTGTTTTAATATCAGGTTCAATCCTTTTTCAAAATCAGGCTGCGGCTCAGGAAGCCGAAGAGACAATGGATTATACCCCGCCGCCTGGTGAACAAACCACGGATGTTGCGGCCCCTGCCCAGAACGACAACACAACGTCCTACGGGGCAGATTTTTTCGCCCGCTTCCCAAACGCGATTTCGGCTCTTGATATTATTAACCGAATCCCGGCCGGCAAACGCATCCTTGACCAGTCGGGCAACAATAACGCCCGTGGGTTCAGTCGCAACACCGACCTGATCCTGATCAATGGCAAGCGTCTGGCCGGCAAGTCCAACGATAGCCAGAATGCCTTGCAAAGGATTTCGATCGACAAGGTTGAGCGGGTCGATATCATCCAAGGGTCCTCGCCGGATATCAAGGTTAACAGCCAGGAATCGATTATCAATATCATCCTGAAAGAGGGCGCAGATGGCGGATCAGGAACATGGCGTTTTGATACCGAATTTAAAGCTGGGAAAGAAATTTCTTTTGGCGGGTTCTTGTCCTACGGCGCCTCAATTGGCAATTTGGATTATTTTGTTTCGGCCCAGACTGATCCGGGAAACAAGACATTTCCACAGACCGAATGGGCTTTTGATGGCAATGGGGTTTTCACGGGCCAGCTTAATGAAGTTATCCATCGCCGTAACCGCAACACCAACTTTACGGGGAATTTTGGGTATACCTTCAAGGATGGTTCGGTCATGCACGTCAATGGCCTTTACGAAGATAACAGGTTTTCAGATACGACTTCGGGGATGCTATTTACCCCGGATGGCATGGGCGGCCTGGTTTTTGCCGGGAATTCGGCGCGGTTTTTTGACGGGCCCGAGACCCAGGTTGAAATTGGTGCGGATTATGAAAGGGATATTTCAAATTCGCTTAGGTTCAAGTTCATTGGCCTTTATTCGGTGAACGATGAAAATTCGCAGCAAAATGAAGATTTTCTAATCTCCGGGGCGAACCCGGTAGTTGATTTTATTTTTATTGATCAAAGCAAGGCCACCGAACTGATTGGCCGGGTAGCCCTGACCTGGCAGGTCAACCAAAACCATTCGATCGAATTTGGCACCGAGCAGGCGATCAATGAGCTGGATGTCGATTTGACCCTCCTTCAAAATGACGGCATGGGGGTTCTGGTGCCGGTGGTCATCCCCTCAAGCGAGGTTTTGATCAAAGAGGTCAGGAATGAAACCTTTTTCATCCATTCCTGGCAAATCAACGGCAAGGCCAACTTGGATACCTCGTTGTTTCTGGAAAACTTTACGATTTCGCAAACCGGGGTCGGGGTCGATACCTCGCAAAAGTTTTTCTTCTTTCGCCCCAGTTTTAACTTTCGCTACAACTTAACAAAAAACGACCAGTTCCAGTTTTCTATCAAACGCGAAATTGTTCAATTAAATTTCAGGGATTTTGCTGCTAGCGCCAGCGATGATGATGAGGTGGTTGCCGGCAATACCCAATTGACCCCTGAAAAGCGCTGGACCTTTGAAACCAGTATCCAGCATAACCTGGCCAATGATGGCGGCCGGATTAAATTTTCTGCCCTTTACGAGCTGCGCAGTGACCGGATTGAACGGATTGAAATTGCCCCCTTGATCGATGGCGTTGGCAACGTTGGCAAGGGCAGGCGGTTCTGGATTTCCTTTGAAACCAGTACGCGCATGGGCTTCCTGGGGCTGCCCGATTTGATTGTAGAAACCCGGGTTAATTATTACCCTACCAAAATTACCGACCCCTTTACCGGGGAAGAACGCAATTTTAATGGCTGGGACACCCACAATGCCCGGATCAGTTTCAGGCACGATGTCAGCTCGCTGGGGCTTTCGTACGGCGGCGAGTTTCACTATTACCCGGTCTGGCGTTGGCAGGATATTAACGAGCAAAGAATTTCCATTCATCGGTACTGGGGAGAATTCTTTATTGAGAAAAAGCTTTTCGGTTCGGTAAAGGT
>JAZFRG010000369.1:0-2851 GCA_036445535.1 Sphingomonadales bacterium | reverse complement strand
ACCTTTCCACAGTTTCAGGCGGCGGCTACTCAGGGTCTGCTTTAACTTGGTTTAACTTAAAATTTGGCACTTTCCCTTTTGGGGATAAAGAAAAATTCAGGGGCAGCCAAAGTTTTACTGACACTGAATCCTCTGGGGGTTTACGGGGGATTCCACCTGGCACTCCTGAAGCCTCAAACTGTATTTTGAGTTTTATTCGCCAGCACGGAAACTACCTGGTGCCCTTTGAACTTGGTAAAGCGGCCCTTATAGCAAGGGCTTTATTAAGCGTCTTACATTCGGCAGCGGCCTACCTAATAATTATCTCTCTGGTCTTTGTGTTCTTCCTTTACTTGGTTGATAATCCAGCGCTGATGAACGAGGTTTGGGCGGGAATTGCCTTGGTGGGGTTAAAGGAAACACAAATAGAAAGCTGGCTAAATATTTGGAAAGAAAGTGATATTTCTAATTTTCAAGTGATCTTTACCGGGCTTTTCATTTTCCTGACACTCATTTTTTTAACTCTTTTTATTTTTTTGATTTTTCTTTACGGGATTTCCACGTTTTTCAGCAAGGAAACCCCCGGAGGGTATTGCCTAAGGGTCTGGGTCGAGCGGGGAATGGGGTGGAATGTTGCCCTTTTGGGCAGTTGCTTCGTCCTGGCTTTAATTCCCTTGGGGTCGGAAGCGCTTGCTTTTGCTGGAAATAAAAGTGTTTCGACCGGGATTTCCGGCGGGACCACGGTTGTTGGTGCTTTGGTGGCCATTTTCAAATTCTGGTCGGATATTTCCGGGAAAGAAAGCAAGGGGGGAATGCTATCTGCTATCCTGATACCCGCGCTAGCCCTTTTGGTGATTTTTGCCATTTTGTCCTTAGGGTTTTCTTTGGGTTTATTGGTTATAAATGGCCCAATCCTGGTTTGGATTTTTTTATTACTGGCTTTTGTCATTGGCATTATTGTGAACCTGAACCTGGTATCCCCGCATCGGATGTACAGGGACCGTCTAACAGAAACTTTCCTCTGGAATTATGATAAAGGCCCTGAGGCAAAATTATGTGATCGCGGAAACCTTGCTCTTCATACCCCCTTAAGTGAAATGATGGTCGACAGCCCAAAAAACTGGACCCCTTATCAATTGGTCAACACCAACCTTGTTTTAACCGATTCAAGAGTTCCAAAATACCGGGGGCGATTGGGCGACGGATTTATTCTCAGTCCACTATTTTGTGGCAGTGAGGCCACGGGGTATTTGGCCACAAAAAGTTTTATGAACAATAAAATGACCCTGGCCACAGCTATGGCAACCTCTGGGGCAGCAATAAACCCCAATGCCGGGGTCGCAGGTTCGGGACTTACAACCACCTTTTCTGTGTCGTTTTTGATGACGCTGTTTGGACTAAGACTTGGGATTTGGACCCCCAATCCTGGGGCCACACTTCAAAATAAAACTAGTTTTCTTCCACCAAATTATGTTTTCCCGGGAATTAGGAGCCTTTTGAGTTTTGGCCAGAATGAAAAGAATATTCGCATCGAGCTTTCCGATGGCGGCCATTTCGATAACACAGGCCTCTATGAATTGGTCCGGCGTCGGGTGACAAATATTATTTTGTCCGAGGCAGGAGCGGATCCGGATTTCACTTTTGGCGACCTTGGCAACGCCATAGAAAAGGTTCGTGTCGATTTTGGCGTAAGGGTAGTTTTCAAGAATTTACATTTGGATGGGATTTTACCTGGAAGCCAATCTGCGACCTCAACCGGGGCAGGAAAGGTTTTTGATGAAAAGTTTGATCTGTCAAAACAGGGCCACGCTGTTGCCACTATCCATTACCCCGCAACGAGGAACGAGCCTAAAAAAATTGGCAAATTGTTTTTTATTAAAGCAGCTTTGGTGCGTGATTTACCCAGCGATATTTATGCCTACAAGGCAGTCAACCCGGTGTTTCCCAACCAGACTACCGCGGATCAGTTTTTTGATGAGCGCCAGTTTGAGGCCTATCGGGAACTGGGTTATCAGCTGACCAAACCCGTGGTTCCAAAGATGGTGTAGGATTTTTTATGTTATTTCAAAACCGAAAGGCCGGTCTCAATAAAGTTGCGAATTTTGGGAAGTTCAATGGGGGAGCGGACCATCATCGCCGCCCCAAGCATTAGCCCCAAAAGATAATCTGCCAGTTGGTCAGGATCGGCCGCCTTGTTTAGCTCACCTTTACTTTTGGCAGTTACCAGCGCCTTTTTAATGAACGTTTTTAACTCCTCGAAAATGACCTTCACCCGTTCTTCGGCATCCTTGTCATATTGGGCCATTTCAATGGCGGTGTTGCACAGCATACAGCCGACCCGTTTTTTTGGGTCGCCATCTTTATCTTCCATCCGCCTAAAATAAGCCTTTACCTCTTGCAAGGAGGCATCCTCGCTCAAAAGAGAGCCCATCATTTCGCACCGGTTCATTTCCAGATAATGGTCAAGCGCTTTTAAGAAAAATTCTTTCTTGTCTCCAAAGGCCGAATAAAGGCCATAGCGGCTAACCCCGGTAGAGCCCACCAGGTCATCATAAGACGTATCCTCATAGCCCTTTTCCCAGAAGGTTATGGTGGCCTTCTCCAGGGCGACCGATTCGTCAAATTCTCTTGATCTTGCCATTTCTAATTTTCCCTAAAGTAACAATTTAAGAATGAACGTTCTGATAATATATTGTTTTTAAAGGTTTTTTTCAAGTCTTAAAAAAATCCGGTTTTTGGGTTGACTTCTGGTCCCTTATTTCCATATAAGAACGCATATTCTGAAACAGGCATAACACGTCTGTTTTATTTTTTCAACTAATCAGAATTATAATTCTGAAAAAAAATTTAAAAAGGGGCCCGACAATGGTTG
>JAZFRG010000368.1:0-4031 GCA_036445535.1 Sphingomonadales bacterium | reverse complement strand
CAAAGCCGCGGCTACCATCTATGGCCGGGTTGAGGCGGCCATGGGGGAGGTCATCCCTGAGAATTTTCTGAATAAATCCGATATAGAGCTTCGGGGTTTTGGCTTATCCAGGCAAAAAATTGATTATGGCCAATGTTTGTCTAGAGCCGTCCTTGATGGTTTTAAACCCAAAGATCTTGTGAAAAAATCCGATGAGGAGGTTTTGGAAATTATCACCGGGCTTCGTGGTTTTGGCCGTTGGTCGGCGGAAATGTTTTTAATGTTCTCCTTGGGGCGGCTTGATATCTGGCCCGCCGATGACCTGGCCATCCAGGAAGGGGTCAAGCGCTTAAAGGGGCTGAAAGAACGACCCAAACCAAAAGAAATGGACGCCATTGGCGAGATTTGGCGACCCCACCGGGGCTCGGTGGCAATTTTCATTTGGCATTATTATTCCAATGCGCCAATGTAGCACCATGACAAACCTAAAATGCTTTTTTGACGATGCCACCAATACCATCAGCCACGTGGTTTGGGATGAAAGCTCAGGAAAAGCTGCAATTATAGATTCTGTTCTTGATTTTGATCAGGCCTCCGGGGGGACCTCCACGCATTCCGCCGATGAGCTTTTATCGTTTATCATGGGGGGCGGCCTCAAGCTTGAATATATCCTTGAGACCCACGTTCACGCCGACCATCTGACCGCCTCAAAATATCTCCAGGGCGAACTTGGCGGCAAAACTGCCATTAGTGAAAACATTCGGGGCGTCCAGGAAATTTTTGCCGGGGTCTTTAACGAGGATTTGGACGAAATCCAGGCCCAGGGCAAGTTTGATATTTACCTTAAAGACGGCGATGAGCTGGCCTTGGGTGATCTGACCATCAAAGCAATTGCCACCCCTGGGCATACCCCGGCGTGCATGACATTTGTAATCGGGGATGCCGCCTTTGTTGGCGATACCCTGTTTATGCCCGATAGCGGCAGTGCCCGCTGTGATTTTCCTGAAGGGTGCCCAAAGCAGCTTTTTAACTCAATCAAAAAACTCTTTGGGTTGCCGGATGAAACCCGGCTTTTCATGTGCCACGACTACGGCGCTGGCGGCGCACGTGATTGTGCCTGGCAAACCACGGTGGGCGAAGAAAAGGCCAAAAATATCCACGTTGGTGGGGATAAAACCGAAGCCGATTTTGTCAAAATGCGAACCGAGCGCGACGCCACCCTGTCGATGCCAAAGCTCTTGCTGCCTTCTGTCCAGGTCAATATGCGCGCTGGAAATTTTCCGGCCGATGAAAAAAATGGCATTTCATATTTGAAACTTCCCTTGAACTATTTCGATTAGGCTTTTACCAAAATCACATGAAGTTCGCGGGGCCCATGGGCGCCTAAAAAAAGCGTTTGCTCAATGTCGCCGGTCTTTGATGGTCCGGAAATCATATTTAGGGTGCGGGGCATTTTTCCTTCAACTGCAAGCACCGCCCAAACCTCTTCCGGGGTTTCAACCATGCCTGACATCTTTAAAATGGCGATGCTGAACTCGGGCACAAAATTTAAGGACGCGGGGTTTTCCTGGGAGGCACAAAAAACCAGGGTTCCGGTTTCGGCAATGCCAAACTGGGGCATGGAGATACCCAACACGTCTAAAATTTCGGCGTGTCGATAGTCAATTTTCATCTTTCCCCACTTTAAGGTTTGCAACGAGGCGGCTGCGACTGCTTTGGGTTCAATTTTCAACGCTTTCGCAATTTCCATAACCTTGGCCGGAACCTTGGCCATCGAGCTGACCTCATGGACCTGGCCCATGCTGGCGGTCATTTTCTTAGTAAATTTCTGGGCTATGCTCATGACCTGCCGCCCTTAACAAAACGTTTGCCTTCCGGCGCTGATAACGTCCGGCCCTTGAACCACCCGCCGAAAAACGGCAGGCTTTTCAGATATCCTTTTTTTCCGGCCAGCCCCCTGACCAATGGAATCGCCAGCCCCATCACAAACCGGTAAAGCCCCGGCCGGCTAGCGAGGAAACCCCAAACCTTTACGGAATAAGTCGACGAATAGCCTTTTTCAAAGGCCACTTCGCGCCAGTTCCGGAAGATTTTTGTCAGCGGTATTTTAACCGGGCAGGCCACCTCGCAGGCCCCGCAAAAGGTTGAAGCCTGATAATTATGAACCATTTCCTTCATGCCGTTCAGGACCGGGTTGATCGCCGCGCCGATCGGCCCTGGGTAAACCCAACCGTAAGCATGACCCCCAACAGACATATAAACCGGGCAGGCATTCATGCACGCCCCGCATTTGATGCAGCGCAAAATGTCCTGGTTTTCGGTGCCGAGTAGTTTACTTCGGCCACCATCTAGAACAATGACATGAAAGCTGCTCGGCCCCTCGTCTTCGTCATCCCCGCGGGGGCCACTGAGGAGGGTCGTGTAAGAGGTCATCTCCTGACCGGAGGCCGAGCGCCCCAAAAGGCGCAAAAAAAGCGAAAGGTCGTTCAAGCTCGGGATGACCTTTTCCATGCTGGTGACGACGATGTTGGTTTTGGGCAAAACCCGGCATAAATCGGCATTTCCCTCGTTGGTTACAATCGCCACGGTACCGGTCTCAGCGACCAGAAAATTGGCCCCGGTAATGCCAACATCGGATTGAAAATACTGTTCCCGCAGCACCTGGCGGGCTTCTTTCACCAAGGTTTCACCTGCCTCATTGGGGCGTTCAAGGCCATGATGTTTGGTGAAAAGTTCTGCGACCTCCCGCTTGGTTTTATGCAGCGCCGGGCCAACGATGTGGCTGGGCCTTTCCCCGGCCAGCTGGATGATGTATTCCCCGAGGTCGGTTTCTAAAACCTCAAAACCTTCCTTCTCAAGGGCAACATTGAGGAAAATCTCCTCAGTGACCATAGATTTTGATTTGGTGATTTTTTTTGCCCCGACACTTTTACAAATCTCGGTAACTTTGTTCCGCGCCTCTTCAGCGGTTTTGCAAAAATGAAATTCGCCGCCGTTGGCCTTGACCCTGGTTTCAAACTGTTTGGTAAGGGCCGCCAGATTATTCAGCGCATAATCTTTTCGCGCCGCCGCCTTGGTGCGAAGCGCCTCCGGGTCAGAAAGCGTCGCCATCGCCCTTTTCTTTAAATAAGGAAACCCGGCCTGAAATTTCATCAGCGCTTTTTGCAGTTCTGGGTTGGCCATCGCCGCATTAGCGGACGCCTTGAAATTCCCCGGCGTGTTTTTCATTGATCCTCACCATCCAGAATTTCAGCAATATGCAAAACTTCTATATCTTGCCCGTCAGCCCTCAATTTTCCTTCCAAATTCAAAAGACACCCCAGATCGGCGCCGGTCAGAACCTTTGCTCCTGTGGCCATTATGGTGGCGGTTTTTTTGCCCGCCATGTGGGAGGATATTTCGCCGTATTTTACTGAAAACAGCCCCCCAAAACCACAGCATATTTCCTGCCCGGCCATTTCTTTTACCTGATAGCCCCCAACACTTTCAATCAGCGCCCGGGGTTCCGTTTCAATGCCAAGCGCGCGCCGGCACGAACAACTATCGTGATAGGCCAGGTCCCGTTTCCCGCCCTTGGTTTTAGCAGGTTTATAGTTGGCT
Organism: Sphingomonadales bacterium; assembly: GCA_036445535.1. GTDB lineage: Bacteria > Pseudomonadota > Alphaproteobacteria > Sphingomonadales > SMXR01 > SMXR01. The sequence goes on along the minus strand of JAZFRG010000368.1, from coordinate 452 downwards.
ACCCGGATCATAAATTCGCTCAACTCATAGGTCTTTCTTGATAAGGCCTGAGCTTTTTTTAGCATTTCCGGGTCATCCCGAAATATTGCCGGATACTGGTTTTTAACCATATCGGCGCACGACCCGCTGGGAACGACGACAAAGTCGAACCCCTGAAACATTTCAATATGGCGGCGGGCCAGCTTGGCGGCCCCCATCCGATCGCCGGAGTTCCAGTTTGGCTGGCCGCAACAGGTCTGGCTTGCTGGCACCTCAACCGAAAACCCGGCCTTTTCAATCAGGCTTTTAGTGGCACGCCCAACCGAAGGACGCCACAGGTCGACTAGACAGGTGGCGAAAAGCGCAACTTTTTTATTGTTTCCTTTGCTTGGCACGTAAAAGTCCTTGCTTAAGTCAGCATCATTAGCAACTCTAGAGCCTGCAAGGCGGCTTTAAAAGACGTCTTTTTAGAC
>JAZFRG010000367.1:0-3622 GCA_036445535.1 Sphingomonadales bacterium | reverse complement strand
TTTTATTGGGTTAGATATTTCTTTTTTTGCACCGATTTTTGAAAGTGGCCAGCGCATGGCGACTTTCTTTTATGTTGATAGCTCCACCGGCAATTCCAACGCACCTGTGTCCGCTCTCATGGATGCTTATGAAAACCCTGAAAAAGACCATAGCGATGGATACGGAAAATGGCAGGAATGGAGAAATAAACAAGGCCAGGAAAGCTGGTTAGGTTTTGAGGCGGTTCCAATTGTTTTCAAGGCCTATGATGATATTCCGCTTAGTCAAAGTGGTATAGCCTGGGTATGGATGAAAATTGCCAAGCCTTTGAAAAACACAAGTTATTTCAAACAATTTATCCGCCAAAACAACATTTATCTTTACTGGGAAACCTTTGGCTATCCGCCACACTGCCAGCCACTTGGCGATGATGATTTTGAGTGTGACTAACTAAAACCTCTGGGGGGAGGGGAAATGAAACTATTTAAGCAAATTCTGAAATGGGGGGGCTTAACCATCCTGGCCCTCGTTTTGGGGATTTTTGGCTATAGCGAATATCTCATTAAAAGTGGCCCAGACCCGGTTCCCGTTACCCTAACCCTTCCGACCGATGCCATCAGCCTTGCCGAGGGCGAGCGCTTGGCCCAGACCAGGGGCTGTACCGGGTGCCATAGCAAAGATATTGCCGGTCAAATCTTTTTTGATGAGCCTATTTTTGCCCGCGTGGTGACACCAAATTTAACAGGGTTTTTTCAAACAGAGTCCGTGGAAACGCTTGAGGCCGCGATCCGTCAGGGCATCGGCGCCGATGGCCGGCCCTTGGTCCTGATGCCCAGCGACATGTTCAGTTATTTGAGCGATGAAGATACGGCGAAGATTATTGCTTACCTTAAAACCATGCCTGAGGTGGAAAACGACTTACCTGATAACTTTTTTGGTCCCATTAGTAGGCTGATTTTCATTTCAGGGGACTTTAAAACTGCCCCGAACATGATTTTGCAAAACCCCGCCTTCAAGTTTAACCAAACTTTTAATCCTAACCTTTTCAAGGGTGAGTACATTGCCATGACGGTGTGCACCGAATGCCATGGCCAGAATTTGGCAGGGGAAAACCAGGATGAATTTGCCCCGCCGGACCTCAGCATTGTTGCGGGCTATACACCGGAAGCCTTTGCCCACCTGATGAAAACCGGCGAAGCCTCGGGTGGTCGCGAGCTGGGCCTGATGGCTTTTGTTGCGAAAGACCGCTTTTCCCACCTTCGGGATGATGAGGTTGAGGCCCTTTATGCATTCCTTGTTGATCGTGCTGAAAAGGGGAATACCGAATGATCTTAAAACGCATTGCAACAGGCATTAAAAACCAGGACTGGTTTGTGGTCATGGTTGAACTTCTTATTGTCGTTGTTGGTATCTATATTGGCCTTCAGGTTGATGACTGGAACAAGGAACGTGAAGCCAAGGAAGTCACCAAAACCTATTATTCGCGCCTTATTGAGGATCTGGAAACTGGAAAAGAAGCCTCGCACCTTCATATTGCTTATTTTGAACAAACCACAAAACACGGGCTTGGGGCGCTAAAGGCCTTAAACACCCCGGATGCCGAATTAGGTGAGCAATTTATCATTGATATTTACCAGGTCACCCAAAGTTTGCCTCATGACCCCCATAGAAGAACCTATGATGAGCTTTTGGCCAGCGGCATTGCCAATGCCATACCGGACCACAATATTCGCGCTAAATTAGCCAATTTTTATAATGGGCTGGGGTTGTTGGGAACCATTCTAGAGGAAGAAACCGGACTTCGGAATACACTTAGAATGCATATGCCCTTTGAAATCCAAACCGCGATCCGTCAGAATTGTGGCGATCATATCAGTTTTTCCGAGAACTTCCTGCTTAAGTTACAGTTATCAGAAAGTTGCCAATTGGACCTGGAACCGGATCAAGTAACCGAAGCTTTAAATTCCCTTGCGAATTATTCGGACCTAAAAAAGGATGTCATCCGAAAACTATCGGATTTGGAGGTTAAGCTCAATATTTTGAAAGCGCTTCTAACCCCTGTTGACGCCATTATCGCTGATCTTGAGGAGGCCAGAAAATGATCCTCAGGCGCATGGCAGAAGGCATTAAAAACCAGGACTGGTTTGTCGTCCTGATTGAGATATTCGTCGTTGTCATTGGCATTTACCTCGGCTTGCAGGTTGATGACTGGCAAAAAGAGCGCCAGGACAGAGCCGAGGAAATGCGGGTTTTGCAGCAATTGGGGATCGAGGTGGAAGCAGCTATTGAGGCCAAAAACACCGTTTTAACGGCAAGCCGGAAAAGTGAAGGGTTTCTTATAGAGGCGATTGAAATTATCCAGGGGGATCGAGAAGGGGATGATTTGAGTTTTGAACAATGCCGTGCCCTTTGGCGCTCCCATATTATTAACCCCAATTTTAACGGGCTATTGACGTATGAGGAATTGGCCCTTTCGGGAAATTTAGGCCTGCTGTCGAATCCTGCCTTGCGGTCAGCCCTTATAGCTTTCCAAAATCAGGTGAATAATGATACCGCGGTTGGCGAAATTGCCATCGGTGACGCAATAAATGTTGTCGATACTTACGGTGACATTTTACCCCGGCAATGGTTTCCGGAAACCCAAACTTCGGTAGTAGATTGCCAAATAACCCTCCTTCGCCAAAACCAGACCATCCTAAACAACCTGCAAAGTAATTCCGGCCGGAGTTGGGCCATGAGTTATAGAATGGAAAGAGAGATCAATACGCTAACCGGGATTCTTGAACTGATTAAAGGGGATAACCAATGATCCTGCGGCGCATTGCAATAGGGATAAAAGAAGATTTTATTCTTAATTTTTTGAGGGAGGAGGACCCCATGAAAATTTTTGCCGCTGTTCTAATTTCTGCTTTTTTGCTTTTACCTTTCCAAACACAAGCCCGCGAGGCTGATGAACCCATGCCCCAGGGGTATGTCCTTAAACCGGGAGAGGGAGAGGTACTATTCGATGATTTTTCCACGGTTATTAAGGCCAGCCCTAAAACCGGAACCCAGGGAATGGTTCTGATCCAGGGGAAGGATACTCCTGGAGGGACTTCGGGGGTACATGTGCATCTTATCGCGGATGAGTTGTTTTACATAATTGGGGGGGTTGGCCGAATTCTGATCGGGACCGAAGAATACGAAATTTCTACAGGGGACGTTATTTTTGTTCCGGCCGGGACTGACCATAAGGTTTCCTCAAGTGTTGATGATCCACTGGAAATGATTTTTATCGTTGATCGCCCGGGGCTTGAAGAACAATTTAGACTCGAGGCTCAGGGGTTGGACCGCACGAAAATGACCCTCGAGGAATTTAATGAGATCGCCCATAAATATGGCACTGTTTACAAGAGTTTTGATTAGGAACTCCTCATAATCCTGCTGCGCATCGCAGATGACGTTTTGTATTGGGCATTTTAAACTTAAGGTTCTAAGATAAAAAAATGAGCAATCTTTTTGAAGAATTAAAGCGCCGGAGCGTCTTCAAGGTCGGTGTCGCCTACGCCATTGTCGGCTGGGTGCTGATCCAGGCCGCGGAAATTGGCCTGCCGGCCTTTGGCGCCGATGAGTGGCTTCGGACCGTCATTATTGTTGTTGCCA
>JAZFRG010000366.1:0-3841 GCA_036445535.1 Sphingomonadales bacterium | reverse complement strand
AGGTGACTTGCTGATCGTAAACCGAACCATCCTTGAATACTCGGGGCGTCAAATAACCCAGCCGTGTAGCACTTTCAACCTGCTCAAAGGTGTCCTGAAAGGCTTGGCGCATCGGGCCTGATGAGCGCACTGACCGTAAGGCATCGCGGCCGGGAATATTGTAGGTTGTATGAAGCCGGTAAATCCGCTCCGCATCCGGCACGAAGGTATCGTAACTGGTTTCTTCATAAACAAACAATAGGATTAGGATGGTGGCAGCCAACCCGATCGCAAGTCCGCCTATGGTGATCAGCGAATAAAGTTTATGGCGAAAAAGGTTCCTCCAAGCCGTAACTAAATAGTTTTTAAACATATTATTTTCCTTTGGTATTCCTATTCCGGGATTATTATTACCGTCGTGTCTCAGGCCTATATATTTTTTTTAGTTTTTCAGCGACTACGTTGCCGTCAAAAAGGTTGATGCTACGTTGGGCGTATTCGGCATGGGCCGGTGAGTGGGTCACCATCAGGATTGTGGTCCCCTGTTTGTTGAGATCGATCAAAAGCGCCATCACTTCCTGGCCGTTTTTTGAATCGAGGTTACCGGTCGGCTCATCCGCCAGGATCAGGTTGGGCTCAGCGATCACTGCACGGGCCACTGCCACGCGTTGTTGCTGGCCACCGGAAAGCTGTGAGGGCATGTGGTTGGCGCGGTGGGCAATCTCCATTCGTTCCATCACTTCAAAAGCCCGTTTCTTGCGCTCTGAGGCTGAAACGTCATGATACAAAAGTGCCAATTCGATATTTTCCCGGACCGTCAGTTCATCGATCAAATTAAAGCTTTGGAAAATAAAGCCGATGTTCCTTTTGCGGATGTCGGCCAGCTTGGCCTCCTTGTAATTGGCCACGTCCTCATCCAGAAAATAGTAAGAGCCGTTAGAGGGGTTATCGAGCATGCCGATGATGTTCAGGAGCGTCGACTTGCCGCACCCCGAAGGACCCATGACCGCTACGAACTCCCCCTTTTTGATATCAATATTGATGGAATTTAGTGCCATGGTCTCAATGCTGTCAGTACGAAAGGCCTTGGAAAGGGTCTTCAGATTAATCAGGTTTTCCCTATTTGCCAATGTTATGTCCTCTTTCTTCTTAGTTGCTACGCTTTTTGTTTCAGTCAGCCTTCGGCCTCTTGTTCATTTAATTTTCCCGTCACTAATAAATAAGCAAGAACCGTGCCAACTTTTTGTAAAGAAAATTTCGCTTATTTTTCAGTTAGTTGGATATTTTTTATATTTCAATTAAAGAGCCGGGTGTGCGCTCGCGTACAAATAGTGTGCGAATACGGACATTAAAACAGGGTTGTGTATTTGACGGGGGGTTTGCTTTAAAGGGAACCCTTCGCAATGTCCGCTTTGGGTCAAAAGCAGACTCTTTTTCTGGGAGAATTTCGTTCTGGTGAATGTCCGGGAGCCCCAAAATAACTTTCCAAAATTTCCACAATTTTTTTCTGTAGAGAAAATGAGATCTTGGACAGATAGATCTGTGACTCAAGCACAGAATGGGACCCGCCCCTGGATACCCAGGCCCCTGTGTGATTATGGGACCCAAATTTCCCTAACGCTACCCACCCCAACCTTTTTTTCTGGCCTTTCCCAGGGTGTAGGCGATCACATAATCGCCCCGGGTAGTGCCGAGCGCATGATGGCCACCAGCGGAAATGACAATGTATTGCTTGCCATTTTCTTCCAGGAAATAGGTCATCGGGGTTGCCTGGCCCCCTGCGGGCAGGCGTCCTTTCCATAGTTCTTTGCCGGTTCCGAGATCAAAGGCGCGGAGGTAATTATCAACTACGCCGGCGACAAAGATCAGCCCGCCACCGGTGATAATCGGCCCGCCCAGACCCATCATGCCCAGTTCCAGGTTGGGGACGATTGCCGGTGCGCCATCCTCAATCGTACCAAGAGGCACCTGCCAAAGAATTTTACCTTCAGACATATCAACCGCCGCCAGCGTTCCCCACGGCGGGGCAATACAGGGAATATCAAGTGAAGACATCAATAACCGGCGTCGCATGCCATAGGGAGTGCCGGTCATGCGGGAAAAATCAAAATTGGCAAATTCACCGGACTCATAAACCGCCAATAAATCCTCGCGCACAATCAGGGCAACAAGCGCCGGAAAATCCAGCGGCTTGACGACAGCGATCTGGCTTTCGGGATCAAAGGCGATCCCACCCCAATTGATCCCCCCGGCATAGCTCGGCAAGAGAATTGTCCCCTCAAGACTGGGGGGTGTAAATATTCCTTCCGAGCGATAGCCTTCAATCAGGTCGGCGCAGGCGCTTTCACCAATCCACATCGGACCCCAGGCATCGTCCGGGGTCACCGGCCCGTGACGCACCAGCGGTGGGGGTGCCACCGGAAACGGCTGGGTGGGGGAAAGCTGTTCACCAGGCACGCCGCTCTGGGGCACCGGGCGTTCCTCTATCTCAAAAATCGGCTCCCCGGTTTCCCTATTAAAAGTAAAAATCAACCCTGTCTTGGTTGCCTGCAGGACCGCCGGGATCATCTTCCCATCCCGCTCTAGCTCCACCAAAGTCGGCTGCGAGGCCAGATCATAATCCCAGACATCATGGTGGATCAGCTGTTGGTACCAGACCATCTTGCCGGTGGCGGCATCTAGCGCCACCAGCGAATTGCCATAAAGCGCATCACCGATACGCTCACCACCATAAAAGTCGGGACTGGGCGATCCGGTCGGGACAAACACCAGGCCCCGCTCAACATCGGCGGCCAGCGGCGGCCAAGCATTGGCGGCGCCGGTGAGGGCAACTTGTTCGGGTAACCAGGTGTCATAAGCGGGATCATCAGGGCTGCGCGGGATCGGATCCCAGCGCCAAATTTCAACCCCCGTGCGGACGTCAAATCCACGGACCACGCCAAGCTCCTGATCCACTGCCACATTATCACCGATGGCCGAGCCGGAAATCAGGATATCGCCAACAATCACCGGTGGCGAGGTGATGGTGTAAACTACCCATTCGCTTTCCTGCAATCGCACATCACGGTTGAGGTAAATGTGCCCGCCTTTGCCAAAATCGGCGCACAGCGCGCCACTTTCCCCATCCAGGGCAATCATCCTGGAATCGAGAATGCCAACAAAAATACGGTGCCGGCAAACGCTGCTGGCATCAGCTAGGGGGTCAATCCACGAGCTGACCCCGCGGTTGGCCAATTCGGCATAATTGCGGTCGCGTTCTATTTCCGGATCATAGCGCCAGATTTCCCCGCCCGTGGCGGGATCAAGGGCAATGACGATCCCGCTGCCGGTGGAGATGTAAAGCCGTCCCTCGACCAGAATCGGGTTGGCCTGAAAAGAAAAGCCACGCGGGGTTCCCTTGCCCATCTCACCAGTTTGGTAGATCCAGGCAACTTCAAGGTTTTTGACATTGTCTTTGGTGACCTGGTCAAGGGGGGAATATTGTAGTCCCTTCTGGCTGCCGCCATAGTGGCTCCATTCGGTTTGGGCATTAGAAAAAGAAGTATGAATCGCAAAGCCCGTTAAAAAAAACATTAAAATGAAAAAAAACTTCTTCATGCGTTTGTCTCCCCTCAACTTTTGCAAACATAATGTGCACAACTAGTTAACACTAAACACCACTAGACACCAAACAGGCTGTCGGAAATAGGATTGTGTAATTGACGGGGGGTACGCTTTAAAGGGAACCCTTCGTATTGTCTGCTTTGGGTCAAAAGCAGACTCTTTTTTTCAGCACCGCACTCACGAAGTGAAAGTCAACAAATTGAAATAGTTGGAGGGCCGTCGGGGATGAAAATGAGAACTGGGTATTGGTTGTGGGGAG
>JAZFRG010000365.1:0-2172 GCA_036445535.1 Sphingomonadales bacterium | reverse complement strand
TTGATGAGCAACGAAAATGTCATCAAGGTTTTGCATGCGGCCCGCCAGGATGTAGAAATTTTTTACCAGGCCGGGGGGGTCATCCCCCACCCTTTGTTTGATACCCAGATTGCCGCCATGGTTTGCGGCTACGGCGAACAGGCGGGGTATGAAACGCTGGTCAACTCCATTTGCAAAAAAAGTATTGATAAAAGCCAGCGCTTTACCGATTGGTCAAAACGGCCCTTGTCGGATCGCCAACTGGATTATGCCCTGTCTGATGTCACCTATCTTAGGGACGTATATGAAACCCTGAAGGAAAAAATTGAGGGTGCCGGCAGACTCAGCTGGGTGAATGAGGAAATGGATGTCCTGACCAGCCCATCCACCTATGAAAACCACCCGGAAGATGCCTGGAAACGGTTGAAGGTTAAAAGCACTAACCAACGGTTTCTGGCCCAGGTTCAAGCGCTGGCCAAGTTTCGTGAGACCGAGGCCCAAACCCTTAATGTCCCGAGAAACCGGGTTTTGGATGACAAAAGTCTGCTGCAGCTGGCGGCCCACGCCCCGCACAGTGACAAAGAACTCAGGGCAACGGCCGGCCATGCCTGGTTTTTAAAAGATAAAAAGCTTTGCGCCAAGGTCCTTCAATTGGTCGCCAAAACCGAAAGTATGCCCAAGGAAAACTTGCCAAAAAAGCCCCCCCAACCCAACAATAAAAGAGCCCCCGAAGGAACCATGGAGCTATTAAAAGTTCTTTTAAAGCACCAGTGTCAGGCGGCCGGGGTGGCTACCAAACTGGTCGCTACGGTGTCCGAGCTGGAAAGCTATGCCAAGGGTGACAATCGCCAGGCTCATTTTCTTGTGGGCTGGCGAAAAGTTGTGTTTGGCGAATATGCTGAAGAGTTGATGAGGGGTAATTTGGCAATTTCGGTCAGCAAAAAAGGGCTCGAATTAAAAACAGTCACTAAATAATCCGGATATCGGGGTTTAACCCAAAATGCGCAGCCACTTTTTCAAACCGCATTGAAACGCTCCGGCTGATTAAAACCGAATCCTTGGACCGTATTTCCAAAACCAAATTTTCATCTTCCCGATAAATCCTGGTCTTTTTCAAAGGCCGGTCGGTCCCGCCGGTAAATTTTTGAGCAAATTGAACTAAAAACCCAATCCCTACGGCTTCATGGATTTCGTGCCTTGTCAAAATTTTTGTGGCTGAGGCAATGGTCTTGTTGCCCTGTTCCCCGCCATAACTGGCGTAAAGCCCAACTGCAATCATGCATCGTTCTTTATGGGTGACGCCGACATAGCGGCCTACAATTGAGCGGCTAAAGGCCAATTCAGCCTTAAAATCAGGGTGCGAGGTGTGGCTTATTTCGCTTGAATGGCAAACCGCTTCGCGGATCCGGCGCTTATCCTGGTTTTGATTTGGGAACAGCCCATCGGTCCAGTTTATCAGCTTATCTCCGTGTTTTGGAAACCGGGCCGTGTACCTGCCAAATTCTTTTGTGGTTTCGATCAAAGGATCCTGGGCGCGCATCGCATGGTTCAGTTTCTTAAACATCACCCCTTCCCGAATGCCATACCCCGAGGTGATGATTTCAGAAGGGTTTCCAATTCGGATGATCTCCCGCAAAATCCTGGCTGCCAGCGGCAGGGTAACCAGACGTTTGGGGGGAACCGCCTCAATGCCTTTTAAGGTGCTTAAGGTTTTGCGCTCGATTTCCCAGCAAAAATTCTTGCAGGTTTCCGGGCCAATGGTGTAGCCGTGCAAAACATGAAGCGGCCAGTTGGTTTCAAAAATATGAAGATGCGCCAGGGCCCGCCAGGCGCCACCGACCATATAAAAGGGTTTGGCTTCCAGCTCTTTTAACCAATCAGCCTTGGCTAATTCTTCCTCAATAAAATGCATATGCTCATCGCTAAAGCTTAAAGCCCCATCCAAAACCCGAACTGGGCCAATGGGCAGCGATATTTTCTCTTTTGGTTCGCCGCCTTTTAGTTGGATAAGTTCCAAGGAGCCACCACCCAGGTCACCCACCAAGCCATCGGCCCCAGGAAAGCCAGATAAAATGCCATAGGCGGAAAGTCGTGCCTCGTCCTTTCCCGAAATAACATTTACTTTAAACTTGCATCGGTTTTGAATTTCCTTAACAAACCAGGGTCCGTTTTTGGCATCGCGCACCGCCGAAG
>JAZFRG010000364.1:0-4887 GCA_036445535.1 Sphingomonadales bacterium | reverse complement strand
TATTGGTATCTTCGGAATACAGAAAACTACCAGTTGATTGCCGACAACATGAACGCCAAATACCTGGTGCCCCTTCATATGCCCGGGCCTGACTTGCCGCAAGCCTTTGCCGAGCGCGTGGGCAGTTTTGATCAGCTATTTCAAGATGTTAGCACTAGAGCCGACAACGTTTTGATGCTGGTTGAAGAAGGGTCGTGTCTCAGGGCCGATGATCAGGGATAAAAGGTAATTTCGACCCGAAAGCCGTCATCGTCTTTCATAAAGAGACAATAAGCATCGTCGATAATTTGCACCTCAGGCACCTCAAAACCTTGGCGGGCCATGGCTGAGCGGATGGCATCAACGGCTTTCCGGGTTGGCGCCGTAAAACCGATGTGGTTAACCCCGGGGCCATGGCGGTGGTAGGGTTTGTCAAACTCATTTGCTTGCCTGAGATCTAAATAAATCCCCGCCTTGTTGCCCCAGACCAGCTCACTGGTCTTCTCAAAGCCGATCATCGGCAAAAGCGTGCCGTACCACAGCGCGCTGGCTTTCTGGTTCGAAGCATTAATAACAATGTGGTCGAGTTGCATTTTATTTATGTAAGACGGGCCAGCGCTTCTTCAAGCTTGGCCTTGGTGGCAAGCTCCCCGTCAAGCTTTTCCTTGGCCTCCATAACCACAGCCTCCGGGGCATTGGCTACGAAAGCCTTATTTTTGAGGCGGCCTTCAAGCGCCTGGATTTCGCCCCCTGTTTTGGCGATAGCCTTCTCCAGCCGCGCCTTTTCGGCACCGATATCAATTACCCCTTCAAGCGGCAGCACAAAGGTCGCTTCGCCGATCAGAACCTGAATGGATTTTTCCCCGGAATGGTCTTCGGCTTTTAATCCTTTTACCCGCGCCAGGCTTTCGATCAATGGCGCATAGCTTTTTACGCGGGCTTTGGTCTCGGCGCTGGCACCTGAAACCAAAGCTGGAACCTTGGCGCTGGCCGGAACATTAACCTCGGCGCGCGAGGAGCGAATACCGGTGACCACCTCGATCAGCCAGTTGATATCTGCGCCGGCATCCGGATAGGCGGGAATGTCAGCCGCCTCAGGCCAGCTGGAGAGGATTAAATTGTTTTCCCGTTTGGCGCCAAAGGCGTTCCACAGCTCTTCGGTGATAAACGGCATAAAGGGATGCAAGAGGACCAAAATCTGGTCCAGAACCCAGGCCGCAGTTTTCTGGGTTTCGGCCTTTGAGGGATCATCCTCGCTGTATAAAACCGGCTTCGAGAGCTCAAGATACCAATCGCAAAAGGTGCCCCAGGTGAAATGGTAGATAGCATCGGCGGCTTCATTAAAGTGGTAGCCATCCAGCGCGGCGGTGACCTTCTCAGCGCAGCCACGGGTCTCACTAATAATCCACTGGTTAACGGTGTTTTTGGCCGTACCCGGGTCAAAGCCGGTCGCATCGACGGCCTCGTTCAGCTCGCAGAAGCGCGCCGCATTCCAAAGCTTGGTGGCAAAGTTCCGGTAGCCCTGGACGCGGTTTTCAGAAAGCTTGATATCGCGACCTTGGGTTTCCATCACCGCCAGTGTAAAGCGCAGGGCATCGGCCCCGTATTTGTCCATAAACTGCAGGGGATCAACCACGTTGCCCTTGGATTTTGACATTTTGGCACCCTTTTCATCCCTGACCAGGCCATGGATATAGGCGGTGTGGAAGGGCACTTCCTTCATAATATGCAGCCCGTCCATCATCATCCGGGCGACCCAGAAAAACAGGATATCAAAGGCGGTAACCAGAACCGAGCCGGGGTAATAGCGCTTCAAATCTGCGGTTTCCTCGGGCCAGCCCTGGGTGCCAAACGGCCACATCGCTGAGGAGAACCAGGTATCCAAGACATCTTCGTCCTGGGTTAGTTGGGCCCCCTTACCGGCCAGTTTTTGGGCTTCTTCCTCGGTTTCAGCAACGAAGTATTTGCCATCCTCATCATACCAGGCGGGGATCCGGTGGCCCCACCATAATTGCCGGGAAATACACCACGGCTGGATGTTGCGCATCCACTCAAAATAAGTCTTTTCCCAGGTTTTGGGGACAATCTTGGTCCGGCCGTCCTCAACCGCCTTGATCGCCGGTTTCGCCAGGGTTTCGGCATCGACATACCATTGGTCGGTCAGCCACGGCTCAATAATAACGTTTGATCTGTCGCCAAAGGGGGCCGAGATGACCTTGGGCTCAATTTTATCCAAAAGCCCCAGCGCCTCCAGATCTTCAACGATTTTTTTCCGGGCCTCAAAGCGATCCAACCCCTGGTAGGCCTTGGGGGCATTTTCATTGATGACCCCGTGCTGGTCCAGAATATTGATCTTCGGCAGGTCGTGGCGCTTGCCAACCTCAAAGTCATTAAAATCATGCGCCGGCGTTATCTTCACGGCACCGGAGCCTTGCTCAGGGTCGGCCCAGCTATCCGCGATGATCGGGATATCGCGCCCGGTCAAGGGGTGGGCAATCATCTTGCCAACCAGCTTTTTGTAACGCGGGTCCTTGGGGTGGACCGCAACCGCGGTATCGCCCAGCATGGTTTCCGGCCGCGTCGTAGCAACGACAATGAATTTCTTCGGGTGGTCTTTAAGGGGGTATTTCAGGTGCCAGTAAAAGCCATCAACCTCGCGCTGTTCAACTTCCAGATCCGAAACCGCGGTCAACATCTTCGGGTCCCAGTTAACCAGCCGCTTGTCCTTGTAAATCAGGCCCTCGTTATAATAATCGACAAATTTTTTGCGGACCGCCCGGTCGAAACCCTCATCCATGGTAAAGCGCTCACGCTCCCAGTCACAACTGGCCCCCAGGCGTCTGAGCTGGTTGAAAATCAGCCCGCCGCTCTCTTCTTTCCACTTCCAGACCCGCTCAACAAAGGCCTCACGCCCCATATCACGGCGGTTAGTTCCCTCTGCTTCTAATTGCCGCTCAACCACCATATGGGTGGCAATGCCAGCGTGATCGAGGCCGACCTGCCACAGACAGTCCTTGCCCTTGAGGCGCTGGTAGCGGATGAGCGCGTCCTGAATTGTGTTATTTAGGGCATGGCCGATGTGCAGCGACCCGGTGACATTGGGCAAGGGGATACAGATCGTGAAGGGTTCAGCGTCCGGCCTTTGCCCAGCCTTGAAGGCGCCGGATTTCTCCCAAGCGTCGTACCATTTCCCCTCTACCCGGGCCGGTTCGTATGTTTTGTCCAGAGCCATAATGTGAAGCGTTTCTAACGAACCATAATAGGTGCGTCAATGAAACACTTAATGCTTTTTGCTTGAAAGAAATTTACGGTCATGGTGATATTTTGCGATCAATTATTAAGGGGGATAATCATGCGAATTTTAGCTACCATTCTAGTCGTTCTTTTTTCATTTTCGGCAAGCGCTGACGACGAAAAAACGATCCTTGGCTTTTCGCCAGAAGACGCCGCCGACCAGTTTCAGTTGGAAGCCCGCTTTGATGAGCTTTATTCGACTGAAAATGTTGCTGCCTGGATGGAATTCATGTCGGCGCGTCCGCACCACGCCGGCTCACCCTACGGCAAGGAAGTGGCAGAATTTATCGCTGCGAAATTCACTGAATTTGGCTATGACACCGAAATTGAAACCTATTATGTGCTGCTACCGACACCCAAATTAAGGCTTCTGGAAGTGGTCTCGCCCACCCCCTACACCGCAGTTTTACAAGAGCCACTTTATGACATTGATCCGGTTTCAACCCAGGTTGATGAACAGCTGCCGACCTACAATGCCTTCTCACCCGACGGCGATATCACCGCCGAAGTGGTTTATGTCAACCGGGGCCTGCCTGAGGATTACGCCGAACTGGAACGCCGCGGGATTTCTGTTGAGGGAAAAATCGTTCTGGCGCGCTATTACGGCTCATGGCGCGGGATCAAGCCCAAGGTCGCCGAGGAACACGGCGCCATCGGCACGCTGATTTTTACCGATCCCATTGATGATGGCTATGTTCGGGGCGCCGAATACCCTGACGCCGAGTTTAAGTCTGAACATATGGTTCAGCGCGGCTCGGTCCTCGATTTGCCACTGCGCCCCGGGGACCCGCTAACCCCAAACTACGGCGCCACTAAAGACGCCAAGCGGATCAAACGCGAAGACGCTGATAACCTGATAGGTATCCCGACCCTGCCAATCTCCTGGGGCGATGCCCTGCCGATTTTAGAGCAGCTCGGCGGAGATGTTGTGCCCGATGCCTGGAAGGGCGGCCTGCCAATAACCTATCGCACCGGCCCCGGCCCTGTGGTTGTTCACCTGAAATTGGAATTTAACTGGGATCTTACGCCGGCCTATAACATTATCGCCCGGATGGAAGGTGCCGAAACCCCCGAGGAATGGGTGATGCGCGGCAACCACCACGATGCCTGGGTCAATGGCGCGGTTGACCCGGTCTCGGGCATGGCTTCCTTGATGGAAGAAGCCCGGGTGGTCGCGGAGCTGGCAAAAGAAGGTCATCCACCGGCCAGAACCGTCATTTACGCGGGCTGGGATGCAGAGGAACCTGCGCTTTTAGCTTCGACAGAATGGGTCGAAGACCACCGGAAAGAGCTTGATGAGCACCTGGTCGCCTACATCAACACCGATGCAAGTTTGCGAGGATTTTTGTTCCCCGGGGGTTCGCATTCCCTGGAAGCAATGTTTTCTGAAATAGCAAATGAAATCATCGACCCTGAAACCGGGGTTACCGTGGCCGAACGTTACCGGGCCTGGCGGATAATCAACGGCGATGCCGAACAAAAAGAAGCAGCGCTGAATGAACCAATCACACCTTAGTATGCGATGGGTTCCGGTTCTGATTACACGGCGTTTTTCCACCACTTGGGAATTGCTTCATTTAATCTGGGTTTTAACTGCGAGCAGGAATATGCCAC
>JAZFRG010000363.1:0-2940 GCA_036445535.1 Sphingomonadales bacterium | reverse complement strand
TCGGTCTTGTGCCAGATAGCTTCGGCGCTGGCTCTTTTGTAGCTTTCACTGGTCAGCACCTTAATAAACGCCTTCATATCTTTGCCGCCCAGAAAAACCATCACGTCCTTAAAGGGGGCAAGGGCCTCCTTCGCGGCAAGTTTTTCCTCCGTAAGCGGGCAGGCATAATGGTTGTATTGAAAGTCCCTGTTCATGGCGTTGGTAAATATTGTGTTGCCCATCTCTTGCAGCTTTGGTTCGGGGAAGTTTTTCAGCTTAACCGGATCAACCCAGATTTCCTCATCACCATCGTTGTATTTAAATTTGTAAAGCTTGCACCCGGCAACCATGTCATGCAGGCTATCGGCATTTTTGCGGTCCAGAAAATCAGCTATCTGGATCCGGCCCTTGGCCTGGAAGTCTTTTTTCAGAGTTTCAGTCTTGAGTTTGGAATTTATTTTAATCGCCATTGAAGAAAACTTTCATTTGCGGGGCAAAACCCCCTTGAATTTCAGGTAGGTTTTGCCAGAAAGCGGGATAAGCTTCAAGGCCTGTGTTTGCAATCCCTTCCTAGAAGCTAGCTGGTCTGGCCCAGCGCTTGCATAAGATCCATGGGGTTGCCATTTAGGGTGAAAATTCCGTTCTCAAAAGCAAATTTGGCGGTAAAAGTGCCATCCTCATTTTTAACCAGATATTTTGCCAGCAAAAGCTGGCCTAATGTAGCAGCCCGGAGGTTTTTTTGGGTTTCATCATCCAGGTTTTCAAGGTTTGCACCCATTTGGTTTTTTAGGACCTGATCTACCAGGAAGTTTACAAAGTTTTCATCAAGTTCAAAATTTCCTTGGTAGTACAAATTTTTTGCAAAAGCGTTTGGAAATAATCCGTTTTCTAATTCCAAGGGTGGAAAAACCATCCGTTGGGAATAGTGAACATTTCCCCATTGGGTTTCAACATTAATTTCCGGATAGTTAAATTCCAGGCCAACGGAAAGAATTTCTTCCCCAATGGTTTTTAAAGTGGCAGCTTCCTCTTCAGTTGGGGGTTCCGAAAGACCCACCAACGTGTCAATCAGTTGGACAATGGCATTGCCTTGGATATTAAGCACCTCTACAGACCCTTGGGTTGATAAAATCTGGGGGGTGCGATCTTCATCCCCTGCTTCATGAAAACCAATCGGCCCGAAGTGAAATTTACTATTATACTGCAACAAGGGGGTAGCCTGATCCCGAGTAATAACATCAGCAGAATTTATGGAATCTATCAAAAATTCCTTATCATCCATTTTAAAGCTAATCATCCCGACAGAAAAGGTTCCTCGGTCATAGTTTATCGGGTAGGGGACATCCAGAAGATAAAAGCCGTCAAACTGGATATTTTCGAAACCCATTTTAAATTCTTGCTTTTGCGCGTTGATAGCGGAAAAGGAAAAGCGGAAAGGCAGAAGCTTTAGATTAAGTTTTTGATCTTGAAATTTTGCAACACTTTCGACCAAAATTTCTTGAAATTTTATAATTGAAGTTTGCTGTTCAAATCCAGGGTCGGCCAAATCAAAAGGGCCTTGAAAAGGCAGTTCAAAGGCAGGAATTCTCAAGACAGACGTAACCGAACCGACAAAGCTCATAACCCCATGAAAAGAATAATCGGGAATTGAATTGTAGGGGGTTTTCAATTGTTCAGAGGGGACCGGAAAGAAGGAACCTTCAGCCGAATAACCGGCAAGCCCGAACCCAAAAGAGGAATAAATGATTGGACCATGATAAACCTGAATTTCAATTTTTTGTTTTTCAGGAAAATTTTCGTAACTTTCGGGATCCAATGCAATCATCTGAAAATAATTTTGAGGAAGTTCATAGGAAATGGTAGCAGTTGAGGTGAACCACCCTTTTTCAAATTCGATCTCAAAATTCTGGTTAGAGGTGGCTTGATAAATTTCCTTAAAATAGGATTTGGTTTGCTTCTCGATTTGATCACCCATTACGCCAGGAAAAATGAGCAAAACCGCGACCAAAAGACCGACCACTCCTAAAATGATTTTTTTGTTTTTCATGAAAAATCTCCCTGAAACAAAAATTTCGACCCGGAAAAAGACTACCTTAAGTTGAAAACAAAAAGCAAGAGGGTTTAGGGGATCAGTTTTCCTGGATTCATTAAGCCTTTAGGGTCGAAGCTTTTTTTAATCGCCCTGAAAAGCTCAAGATCAATTTCCGGCTTGTAATGCATTAGTTCCATTAGCCGGGTGGTTCCAATACCGTGTTCGGCAGAAATGCTGCCCTCAAGGTCGGCAACGATATCGTGGACGGCGCGGTTAACCTCGGCCCTGAACCCCAAAAAGGTTGCTTGGTCCATGCCGTCGGGTGGGCATGGATCGTAGTGGATATTGCCATCGCCGGCGTGGCCAAAACCCATTTTTTTGATGCCAGGAATAATATTTTCAACGGCGCTATCGGCGCGATCAAAAAATTCAGGGATTTTATCTAGGGGTACCGAGACATCGTGTTTGATACCATCGCCGTCCATTTTCTGGGCCTCCGCTATGGTTTCCCGCAGCACCCAAAAAGCCCTGGCTTCGGTTTCAGATTTTGCAATTACGGCGTCCCCAATCCACTTGGAATCCAGGGTTTTTTCCAACGCCGTGCCAAAGTCTTCTGCCAAATTATCGTTGGCCCCGGTTTCCCATAAATCGATCACCGCGTACCAGGGGAAGGGGGTGCTAAAAGGGGCGCGGGTCCCAGGGATGTGGTCCAAAACCATTTTCAGGGCGGCAACCGGGAAAATTTCGAACGCCGTTAGGGTCTCCCCAAATTGGTTCTGCAAAAAGGAAAAAGTAGACATTAGGTCTTCGACCTTTTTGCTTGCGATAATAGCTGTTGCCTTTGATTTGGGGGCCGGGAACAATTTCAGGGTAGCCTGCGTGATAATCCCAAGGGTGCCTTCACCGCCGATAAAAAGCTGTTTTAAATC
>JAZFRG010000362.1:0-13134 GCA_036445535.1 Sphingomonadales bacterium | reverse complement strand
TTTTCATGGATCAGGTGGCTGGTGTGGACCTTGCGGCGCGCTATATCGACAAACACATTCAAGGGCTTGGCCCGACCCGGCAAAACCTCAACCAGCCTGCCGTCCTTTAATTCCTCCTCGACCTCGGTCCTGGCCACCAGCCCAACGCCGAGGCCCCGCAAAATAAGGTCTTTTTGAATTTTCGCCCCTCTTATTGAAATAAAAGCCTGCTGGTTGGCAAAATCACTGACCAGCCCCGGCGCGTTCTTCTTGATCCAGAAGCGAAACCCCGGGACGTGCTGGTGGGAATCGATAATGCGGTGGGTCAGCAAGTCCCTGAAATTTTTCACCGTTCCTTTTTCCTTTAGATAGGCTGGGCTGGCCAGACAAATTGCCTCGAACGGGAAACAGGGGTGAATGTCAAACATCTTGCGATCCTGATAGATAACCATCAGCCCAAAATCGGCCCGGTTTTCAATGACATCGGCTTCGACCAGTTCATGGGGGCCGCTGTTGACTTCGATCAGAATTTTGGGATAGGCCTTGCAAAAGCCCTCGATCAAATCAGGCAGGATAAAACCATAAACCTCATCCACCGCCGAAATCCGGATGGTGCCGCTAAGCTCGGTACTGTCCTTTTTAATGCGCGAAGCCTCGTCTTCAATCTCAAGCAGGCGCTCCCTGGCATGGGCATAAAGCCGCTGACCTTCTTTGGTCAGATAAACCCGGGCGTTGCGGCGCTCCAAAAGCGCTAAGCCTAACTCCTCCTCCAAAAGCTGGATTTGCTGGGTGATCGCTGATTGGGTGCGCGACAGGTACCAGGCCGCCTTGGTCACGCTTCCCATCTCCGCGACACAGCAGAAGGTTTTGAGTTTATTTAAGTCCATTTAATTATCCATTAGTTTTTCTAACAAATATTTTTTTATTATTCATTTATATTTATGCATGTCAATCCCCACCTCTCTATCAAAGAAAGGAAACCAATTATGGCAAAAGTAACAGTTAACAGAAAAATTAAGGCCCCCCTCAAGGAGGTCTGGGCGTCCTGGGATGATTTCGGCAACATCTATAAATTCAATCCCGCCTTAAAGCATTCGAAATTGCTGGAAGCCGGTACGGCAAACACCGGCCTTGGCACCCAGCGCCATTGCGATCTGGTTGATGGCAAAAACTGGGTTCAGGAAGAAATCATCGAATACCAGCCAGAGGAGAAAATTAAGTTGGTGATTTTCAACAGCACCATGCCGCTGAAGACTGCGGTAGCCACCATCGAGTTCAGGAAAAATGGTGCCAAGGAAACAGAGATCAATTTCACCATGGAATTTTCGCCGAAATTCGGCCTTTTGGGCCAGATGATGGTGCCGCTTATGAAACCCCAGTTTAAAAAAATGATTAGCGGGATGATCGACGGAAACGATCGTTTCGTCACCCAGGGCATCCTTGCCAACCCTGAAATTGCCCAAGCCGCTTAACCCCCAAACCTAAAGGAAAAGAATATGACTAAACTAACCAATAAAATAGCCGTCGTTACCGGCGGAAACTCGGGCATCGGCCTGGCCACAGCGCAAGCTTTCATCGACGAAGGCGCCACCGTTGTGATCACCGGCCGCAACCAGGAAAAACTGGATGCCGCAATTAAACAACTGGGTGTTGGCGCCACCGCTATTCGCGCTGATGTCACCAAACTGGAGGAGCTTGACGCCCTTTTTGCCGCCGTGAAAGAAAAGTTCGGCAAAATCGATGTGCTGTTCGCGAACGCCGGTGGTGCAAAAATTGCCCCGATCACAGACGTCACCGAAGAACACTTCGACACCACCTTTAACACCAATGTTAAAGGGCTTTATTTCACCATCCAGAAAGCCCTGCCGCTCTTGTCAGACGGGGCCTCCGTTATCCTAAATGCCTCAATCGTGAGCACAAAGGGTTTGCCGGGCTTGAGCGTGTATTCCGCTACCAAGGCAGCGGTGCGTTCGTTTGCCCGCACCCTTACCTCTGAGCTGAGCGAACGCGGCATCCGCGTCAACGTCATCAGCCCCGGGCCCATCGAAACCCCGTTTTACGGTGAGTTAGGGGTTTCGGAAGAAGTCGTAAACGACTTTGGCGCTGAGATTATTAAACAGGTGCCCCAGGGCCGCTTCGGAAAGGCTGAAGAAATTGCCGGTGCAGCCGTGTTCCTCGCCGGCGGCGACAGTAGCTATATCACTGGCATTGAACTTACGGTCGATGGTGGTTTGGCTCAGGTTTAACTAAAAATTTCCTCCCTCAAAACCCGGCTCCTTGTGGGCCGGGTTTTTTTATGCTGCTCTCACAAAAATCGCCCGGAGCGGCATTGTGCCGGGATCGCCGAACTCGGCTTTTAAAGCTTCTTCGACGGCCTCCGAGATTTCATCCAGGTCTGCACCAAGTTCCATCAACTCTGTCATCATCGGATTGCCGTGGATAAGACCCCGCATGAAAAGCGGATAATCGAGGTCCTTTTGAAGGGAAATGGCCTCAAAAGTGATGTCCTCAAAACCGGCGGCCCGGAGATCAGCCTCAATCACTGCCGGGTCGGGGTAGGAAAACGGCATTCTATAAAACTGGGGCGGGTCAACGGGGATTTGGGCTTCAACGGTTTCCTGAATAACTCTGCCAAAGGGGTTGCCGTCAAAGCTGTCCCAGACGTTTAAGTGATAAACTCCGCCGGGCCTCAGTACCCTTAAAGCCTCCCTAAAACTTTCCACCTTATCCGGGAAAAACATCACCCCAAATTGGCAAACCACGACATCAAAGGCCTCATCATCAAAGGGCAGCGTCATGGCATCCACTTCTTCAAACTCAACGCTTTCATGGCCGCCAAACTTGGCTGCGGCCACCCCCAGCATTATCGGGCTTAAATCGGTGGCAATAATATGGCAATCAACAGGCAATTTGTTTCTAAGTTCCCGGGTGACAATCCCGGTGCCGGCGGCAAGTTCCAAAATAAGTTCGGGGTCTTCAGCTGAAACCCGCTCGGCCAGCTCAGCGGCGTAATCAATAAAAATATGCGGACCTAAACCCTGGTCATAATTTTCAGGAATTGAGCCCCCGAAAAAGGCCGTCTTATCGTTCATTGCTGGGGCCCAAGGGTAGGCATGTTTTGCATGTGCTCGATAAAAAATTCCATCCAACTAGGATTGTTAACCATCTCCATCAGCGAATTACTCATCCGCAGGGAGACAGCATTAAAATCATCAGAATAATTTAGGCCAAAGTATGCCCATTGGGCTTCATCCCAGGTCTCCATATCCTGAAGTATTGGCTCCATTCTGGCCAAACTTGCGCCCATCAACTTTGCCGCCCGGGCAGCAGAGGCCTCATCATGAATACCCTCCATGGCGGTCACGATTTGCTCCATTTCACGCAAATATTGCTCAAATGCATTGGACTGCGCCTCGGCATTAAACCCCCAACCCGCCACCAGAACGATAAAATAAATTCGAAAACCCTTTAAAAAAGATGTCATTTTCCCCCCTTTTTTTGAAGGCACCAGCTTAACCCCATAAGGGAAAAAGTAAATCCGGTAATACTTCATCTTTTTTTCTCTTTATTTAAAGCGCCATTTGGTATACCATTTTTGATTAGCGAAAGTAACTGCCATGATGCAAAATGATCAAAATTCACCAAAATCTGCAGCTTCCGAGATGGAAAAGGTCTACTCACGACTTTATGATATGATCGTAAATGGCCAGCTTGGACAAGGCGTTCGGTTAATTGAACGGGACCTTGCCAGGCAATTTTCGGTTTCCCGGACACCTGTTCGAGAAGCCATTCAGCGCATGGAACAGGATGGTCTGGTTGAGCGAAACAAGGCTGATCGCTATGCCCGCCCCGTCGTTGCTGCGCTGGATGAAAAGGAAATGGCTGAGCTCCACGAAATTGTTGCCTCTCTTGAGGCCCTGGCGGCCAGGTGTTGCGCGGCTCTCCCTCTCGATAAAAGAAAACCCCTGGTTAAAAAAATGAAGACGCTAAATCTGGCCTATTCAAAGGTTTGTTTTTCCGAGCCCTTTGACATTGATCGGGCGGTTGAGTGCGACCACGCCTTTCATTTTGCCTATATTACCGAAGGGGCAGGAAAACGGGTGGCCAGTATGCGCCGCGCCGTCAAACCCCAAACCCAGCGCTATATTCGGACCTTCCTGCCGGTGATGATCCAGCGGCTTGAGGAATCAGTCAAAGAGCACGATGACATTATCAGCGCGATTGAAGATGGGGATGAAACGGCGGCTGAAAAAGCAGTGCGAAAAAACTGGGGAAATGCCGCCAAACGCTTAGGAAAAGCCATGGCGCTGTGGAACCCGAGCGTGAGTAGAACCCCTGGAACGGTTTAATTATTTAAATTGATGCTGACCTATGGGGGACTGGAAACCCTGGCCGGTTAAGTGCTATGGAGAGGGCATGAAACCCCTCTCAAAAATTTTTGCTGGAACTCTTATCCTAATCGCGGGATTGGCTTATATTACCACCATTCCGAAAACCCTCCAGGCCCAAAACCCGATTGCCCTGGAGCCGGACAACCCTGAGGCGGTATTGATCGGTTCGAAAATTTACAAAACAGCCTGCGCTTCGTGTCACGGCGCAAATCTGGAGGGCGAGTTAAATTGGCGTCAACCGCTTCCAGGTGGCGGTTTCAGGGCCCCGCCCCACGATCAGACCGGCCACACCTGGCATCACCCAGATGCCAACCTTTTCTATGTTACTAAATTGGGCCGCGAAGGGTTTATGGCCACCTATATGAACCAGCCGGGGTTTAAATCCAATATGGTCGGATTTGGCGACACCTATAGCGACGAGGAGATTATTGCCGTTCTGTCCTACATCAAAAGCACCTGGCCAGCCCGCATAAGGGCCCAGCACGACCAGATTAACAAGCGCAGCGGCCGCTAAAAAGGCATCGCCATGAAGGCAGTTGTGATCCATAAACCGGGCAGAGCAGAGGTCCTGAAACTGGAACAACGGCCCCTTCCTGAGGTTCCCTCGGGCTGGGTTTTAATCGAGGTCAAGGCGTTCGGCCTCAACCGTTCTGAACTCTTTACCCGCCAGGGCCAATCCCCAAATGTAAAGTTTCCTCGCATCCTT
This sequence comes from Sphingomonadales bacterium, assembly GCA_036445535.1. Taxonomy (GTDB): domain Bacteria; phylum Pseudomonadota; class Alphaproteobacteria; order Sphingomonadales; family SMXR01; genus SMXR01. Next base: position 8,058 of record JAZFRG010000362.1, on the reverse strand, counting down.
GGGATAGAAGCTGTCGGAATTGTCAAAGCTGCTCCAGGATCTAAAATAAAGGTCGGGGCAAAAGTCGCCACCGCCATGGGTGGTATGGGCCGGAATTTCGATGGTGGTTATGCTGAATATACCTGTGTCCCTGCCGGCCAGGTGCAGGAACTCCATACCGACCTGGATTGGGCTGTCCTTGGGGCGTTACCGGAAATGATTCAGACCGCCTGGGGCTCTTTGAACACCTCGCTTGAGCTGAAAAAAGGCGACAAGTTCTTGATTCGCGGGGGGACAACCTCGGTCGGTCTCGCCGCCGCAACCCTTGCCAGGCAGCAGGGCGCAAGTGTGATGGCCACCACCCGCCAGCCAGGGCGCAAGGAAATGCTTCTGGAAAATGGTGCCGAAGCGGTTGTCATAGACGGCGGCCTCATAGCCGATAAAGTAAGGGAACACTGGCCTGGTGGGGCCGATAAGGTGTTGGAGCTGGTTGGAACCTCGACCCTGCTGGATTCGCTTCAAAGTACGGCGCCGAACGGGATTGTCTGTATGACCGGCATGGTCGGCAATCAATGGGAATTTGAGCGTTTCAGCCCGATGGGGTCTATCCCGACAAGTGTAAAATTGACCACCTATTCAGGTGGTTCAGATGATTTTGCCCAGACCCCGCTCCAGGATTTTGTCGATGCACTGGAAAAAAATAAAACCAGTGTTCGGTTGGGCCCGGTCTTTTTCATTGACGAAATTGTCAAAGCCCATCAAATGTTGGAAGAAAACAAAGCTTTTGGCAAAATAGTTGTTTTGACCAAAAGGCCTTAACTAATAATGAGTTGAAAACTATGAAACCCTTTGCAGAAATTTATGACCGCGCAGCTGAGCGCCACGGCGGTGAAGCCGGTATCCAGAAAAAGATCGCCGAGTTCAGTTATATGAATAACCCTGTCGCCGTTGCCGATACCCCCGATGCCAGGTTTTTGTCGCAAATGACCAAATGCGTGTTCCAGGCTGGATTTAACTGGAAGGTGATCGAGAATAAATGGGAGGGCTTTGAGGAAGCCTTTCAGGGTTTTGACATTGATGCCTGCGCGTTTCTTTCGGATGACGGCATCGATGAACTTTGTAAAGATACCCGGATTGTCCGAAACCGGCCCAAGGTTATGACCGTTCCCGGTAACGCCCGGTTTATCCAAAAAGTCCGGTCTGACAAAGGCTCGTTCGGAAAGTTTTTGACCGACTGGCCCTCCGATGACCAGCTTGGCCTAATGAATTATATGCAGGCTGAGGGGTCTCGCCTCGGCGGTAAAACTGGCCAATATTTTTTGCGGTTTTCCGGCTGGGATGCCTTTGTTCTCTCGAAAGATGGCACCGCCGCGATGATCGACGCGGGCGTGGTTGATAAATACCCGATTTCCGGCAAAGGGGCCTTTAGAAAGGCACAGGATGCCTTGAATGCCTGGCACGCTGAGAGCGGCCGCCCTTATTCCGAAATCAGCCGGATTTTAGCATTATCAACAGATTTAGAAGGCTAATTACTTTTCAAGCGCCCGCAGGATGGAATTACGCATCATCAACAGCCAAAACCAGATTTTCATCAGCACAATCCCCAACCCGGCAAGGATTACGCCTAACAACCAGTGCAGGTGATCGGTCACGCTTACCGCGCCCATAAACTGCCAGAGCGAATAAATAAAAAAGCCGGTTATCACCACACCAAAAATCATGAGTAAAATCGTCCAGCCCTTAAGCGGACCCTTGAAAACATCGCCGACCATTTGAAATAAAGTCTGTTCTTTAATCGCCATTATAGAGTCCTTTCTATTTATTTAGAGCCATTTGACCGGGATAATTTTTTGTTGTGGCAAGGCGCGGCTTGTAGGGCGATGTGGGGCATCGGCCAAAGGGCGCAACACAGCCACAACAAAAAAGAACCCGGCGGAAACCGTAACATACAGTCTTGCACAGAAGGCGTCAGACAATTTTGATGATAAACCATATCACCTGCAAATCTCTTCCTGTTCTGAGCAAGACTGTAGGCTATCAAATTGATTCTAAATAATTAGACAGGACTCTCACCTCCTTTTCCCGTCCCTATATATGGGGATTTTTTAGAAAAATTTTAGTCTTTACCCAGGCTTTTCTGGATTTCAATAAGCCGAAGTTCCAGACGCAAAATTTCCCTGACCGTGGCATTCTTGTTCATCTGAATCCAGATCCAAAGCCTGACAAAAAGGATCACATGGAAACTGATGATAGCCACCAAAAGATAGATTGTACGGGCCGTTTCAGTTTGAGAATCAAGAATACCGAAAATCGAAACAAGACCGGCAATCCCAAAAAGCACAGCAAAGATAAAAAGCATAATGGTTAGCCATCGGTTTCGTCCTTTAAAAAGGACGCCAATTTCTGCAAAAAAAGCCTTTTCCTCTGTTAATTCTTTTAATTCTTCCTCCGAAGGACCAGACAGAAGGGCCTTTCTGATATCGTCTTCAAGTTTGCTCATGATGCTTTCCTTTCAAGTGTGTATTTTAAATCTTCCCGGGCGCTATGAAGTCGGGATTTAATGGTGCCAGTAGGAATTTCAAAAACCTCTGCCAGCTCTGGAATGGTCAACCCCTCGACATAAAACAGGATCAGCAGCGAACGCTTTTCCCGTGGCATCCCATCGATCAGGGTCTTCAAATCATAGCCCTCGTCTGGGGGCGAACCTTGCGCATTTAAATCTGTCATTTCTTTCACTGCCTCCTCGGATTTTCTGTGTTTTTGCCTGGCCCGGATATCATCGGCCGCTTTGTTGTGGGCGATCCGGAAAAACCAGGCGCGAAACAGGGCGGGATCTTCGAGGCGTTTTAGACCCTTGATTACCGCAACCCAGGTTTCCTGGGCGATATCGCGCGCCGCCTGGGGATCGCCGGAAAGTTTGAAGGCAAAACCCAAAAGTTTCGGGTTCCAGCGCTGGAACAACAGATTAAATGCCGTTTCCTCGCCGCTTTGGGCGCGCACCACCAGAAGGCGGTCTATGACAGTTTGATCGGTCACATAATTCCCCAAAGGCAAAGTGCCGCCTTCTGTTATGACCTAAGTCGGGAAAATTACCAAAAAGGTTCAGGAAAAGGTTAAAGCGCCATCGATCCTCAAGAAACAATGGCCCGATATTTTTATCCGCCCCCCTTCACCCCTGAGGTACAGATCGCCGCCGCGTTTTGAAATTTGGCGGGCATGAAGGTCGGTCTTACCCAGCACATCGCCCCAATAAGGGCCTAGGGTGCAGTGGGTAGAACCGGTGACGGGATCTTCTAAAATGCCGTGGTTGGGAACAAAATAGCGGGAAACAAAATCGCAAGTTCCGCCCTCGGAGGTAACAATAAAGCCATGTCCGGGGAATTTCGCCATCGCCGCCACATTGGGTTCCAGGCTTAAGATTTCCTCCTCGCCACCGCCATAAACCAGAAGGAAGTTTTCACCCGCCTCAAGAATTTTTTCTGGCGGCTTGCTTACCAACTCAGCGTGGTCCTTGGTCAGCGGAATTTCCTTGGCCGGTTGCAGGGGAAAATCGAGGGTATACATTTCATCCGGCCCCCTCTCGACTGCTATTTTCCCGGACAGAGTATGGAATTCAATCCGCTTCTTTTTGGGCTGCAGGAAATTAAGAATGACATACCCCGCAGCAAGGGTGGCATGCCCACACAGGGCAACCTCAACCTTTGGTGTGAACCACCGCAGGGTATACCCGCCCCAAACGTCAGAAACAAAAAAAGCCGTTTCTGACAAATTATTTTCAGCGGCGATTTTCTGCATCAGGTCATCCTCAACCCACTCTGGCAACGGACAAACCGCAGCCGGATTGCCCCCAGACATATCCTGGGTAAAGGCATTGACCTGAAAGAATGCCAACGGCTTGGTTGTATCAAAGGCGCTCATTTATCCCGGCCCAGTTCATCCTGGGTCTCCGCCCTCTCCAACCCTAAGGGGTCGGTATGAATAATTATTTCTGAATTGGGGAATTCCTCGCCAACCGTTGCCTCAACTTCATCGGCAATATGGTGGGCCTCAAAAAGGTTGAGATCGGGATCAAGTTCAATATGAAACTGGATAAAGACATTTAACCCGCTTCGCCGGGTCTTTAAATCGTGGATCCCCTTTACCGCTGGGCTTCCCAAAACCAGATTAAATATTTTTTCGCGCTCTGCAGAGTCAAATTCCTTGTCCATAAGCATATCAATACTTGTTCGCGATATTTGATAGGCATTCCAGCCGATATAAAGGGCAATCCCTAATCCAAAATACCCGTCAACGGCATGAAACCCGCCCACGGACGCCAACAAAAGCGCTGCAATAACCGCGACATTTAATAGCAAATCACCAACATAATGCAGCCGGTCGGCAGAAATCGCCACCGACCTGGTTTTTGAGATTACCTTTTTCTGGAAGGTCACCAACCCAAGGGTCAGGAAAATTGCAAAAATCGAAACATAAACCCCCAGCATCCCTTCCTCTATGGGGACCGGGTTCCTAATTCGCTCAATTGAGCTGTAAATCAGGAAGGCCGATGAACCAAAAATGATCGAGGTTTGGAACAACCCAGCAATCGCCTCGGCCTTGCCATGGCCAAAGCGGTGGTCGGCATCTGCGGGCCTCAAGGCTATAATAATGGCGAAAAGGGTTACCGCGGAGGCCAGAAAATCCAGCGATGAATCCGCCAATGATCCCAACAGGGAAACCGAACCCGAAAGCCACCAGGCATACCCCTTGGCAGCAATCAAAGTTATGGCAACCATGACCGAGGCCATTGCGCCAAGGCGCATCAGCCGCTTTTGTTCTGAGAAAGCGTCGGTCATGGAAACAGGTATTCCTTGGTCCAGGTGCCGTCTTTATTGAGCTTATAAACTTCGCGCTCATGCAAGCGGGATCGACGATTTTGCCAAAACTCAAAATAGGTTGGCTTCAAGCGATAGCCCGACCAGTACGGAGGCCGCTCAACTGCAATCTTTCGGAATCTTGTGGTAAATTTTGCCAGGCGCATTTTTAGTTCATGGCGCCCGGTCATGGTCCGCGACTGATCGGACGCCCAAGCACCCAGTTGGGCACTGCGGGGCCTGGTGGTATAATAGGCATTGGCCTCGGCAGCGCTAACGGGCTCAATCACGCCCTCAATCCGAATTTGCCGGCCCTGACTTTTCCAGTGGAACAGCATGGCAGCCTGTGGGTTTTCGGCAAGCTCAAGGCCTTTCCGGCTCTCTAAATTGGTATAAAAAACAAACCCATCTTCACCCCAGTCCTTCATCAAAACCATCCTAACCGAGGGCGCACCGGCCTTGGTGGTGGTTGCGACAGCAAAGGCATTGGGGAAATCGGGCTCGCTCCCCTGCGCCCGCTTGAACCACTTGCCAAACAACTTGAAGGGAACGGAAAAACTGGTCTGTTTCATAATCTTGCCCACATTTGGTGCAGTGATAACACTGAAGATTCGGTTTTGCACCCCATATCAGTCATAAAAATTCATGTGGCGTTCATCCGGGGTGTTTAAAAGGTAAAGAAAGAAAATAGAGGAATAATAGTATGAATTTAAAAGCCCTCATGTTTATCCCCTTATCCGCTCTTTTGGTGACCAGCTGCACCAATGAAGAAATGGGCACCCTGTTCGGCGCTACTGCCGGCGCAGCCATCGGCACGCAAATAGGTCACGGCGGCGAAGGCACCTATGCGGCGGTTGCCGGCTTTAGCCTGCTCGGCGCGCTGATTGGCTCTGAGGTTGGCAGGGGCATGGATGAGCGCGACAGGCGGGAAGCCCAGCGTGCCCACCGCTATGCTATGGAGCGCGGACGCTCAGGCTATACCCAGCGCTGGAACAATCCTGACACCGGCAACTCCGGCACCGTGACCCCCTCACCTACCTACCAGGATCAGAATGGCCGTTATTGCCGCCCCTACACCCAAACCATTAAGGTCGACGGTGAAACCAAAACCCTGCAGGGCACGGCGTGCCGCGAGCGGGACGGCACCTGGGTGATTGTCGATACCGGGTATTAAAATTTAACAGGGGGGGTATGATGAAAATTATTTGGTTGTTTTTATTGAGTTTTGCTTTTTCTTTTCCAATTTTGGCTCAGGAAGAAGAAGAAATCCCAATTATGATTGTTACGGCTGATGCTGGATCGGAAGTAAACCTACAAACATTAAGGTTAAATGGCATATTACCTTATGAGCATCCCTACCTTAGTAAAAATGATAAAGAATTTTCACTTAATTTGAAATTGTCAGAGGAAGATAATTCTATAAAAAATTTAACTATGTTTGTTGGCGGTAGAGAATTTAATTTTAATCCTAAAAATTTAAAGAAGGTAAAGAATATCGATATTGAATCAGCCACAATCCGGGTTGGTCATGCAAGTTTTTTAGGGGAGGAAGTAAACTGGGGAATATTTTTGGTTCTTGAATACGGTGAAAATTCTAAAATGTGCTTAAGGGAAATTGGAATCCCCTTTTCTCCTCCCAAAAAAGAAAGAATAATTTCCATTATTCTAGATACTGAAGAAGGTTTTGAGTGGTCAACCTTCGAAATAAATAGTGAATGCCTTTACGATGAGGTCGATAAAGGAGGTTAATTTCCAACTCTCGCAATTTTTTTAAAACTCTGTAAACTCCCCTCATGGCGCATTTACCAAAGCCCAAGGATTTATTGCCAACCAAAGAGGACCTGAAATTCTGGCCGCTTTTGCTGGAGGCTTTCAAGTCCTATGGCCGCAATAATATGTATATCTATGCCGGCAATATGGCCTTTATTGGCATGCTATCGGTTTTCCCTTTCCTGATTGTCCTGATTTCGCTGTCCGCCCTGATGGGCCAGACCGAGGCCGGCAATCAGTTTATTTTATTCGTCTATGAAAACCTGCCCGAGAATGTCGTCGGTGCCATCCGTGGTCCGGTTGATACCGTTTTAGGCGAAACCACCGGCAATGTCCTGACCATCAGTATCCTGGTGGCCTTGTGGACGACCATGCGGGGCGTAAATTCGGCGCGCATCGCAGTGATGAAGGCCTACGGCATCAAGTTTCAAAAAACCAGCCACGCGCTCCTCAGCGTGCTTGTCGATCTGGGCCTGGTGTTTGGGGCGGTCGCGCTTATTCTCATCACGCTTTTTGTCTTGGTCACCGGCCCGGCAGCGGTGGCCGGCGTTGAGGCGCTTTTACCGGGCGATGTCGATCTATTGAAATACTGGGACCTTTCGCGCTTTGTCATCAGCCCGCTGGTGCTTTTTGTCGCACTTTACATGCTCTATTTCCTGTTTATCCCCAGCTATGGCAGGAAAGTTGTTTACTATGCCCCGGGGGTAATTTTCTCCCTTCTGGTCTGGTTTTTAATGGCCGCCTTGTTCTCCTTGTACCTCCGCTATATTGGCGAACTTAGCCTGCTGTATGGCTCCTTGACCGGGGTGATCATTCTCCAATTGTTCCTGTTTTTCCTCTCTTTAGGCTTTTTGCTGGGGGCCGAGCTGAACGGGGCCTACACCAAGGCCAGAAATCCAGGTCACACCAAAGCCAAAAACCCACCGGAAAAGGCCAAAAAGGGCTGAATTTTATTGCACTTAGCCTCGGGGTTGAGTACTTAGGCCTGAACGACTTAGAGAGAAGGGCCTGGGAATTATGGCATCCAACGGTTTAATGAAGGGAAAACGCGGCCTTATTATGGGGGTCGCCAACAAAATGTCGCTGGCCTGGGGCATTTCTGCGGCACTGGCAGATGCTGGGGCTGAACTGGCGTTCTCGTTCCAAGGCGAAGCTTTTGAAAAGCGCATCCGGCCGCTGGCGGCAAGTGTGGGCTCTGACCTGGTCATCCCCTGCGATGTTTCCGACCAGTCCTCGGTCGACGCGCTGTTTGCAACGCTTAAAAAAGAGTGGGGCACGTTTGACTTTCTGGTTCATGCCATCGGCTTTTCTGACAAGAATGAGCTCCGTGGCCGTTATCTCGACACTTCACGGGAAAATTTCCTGAGGACCATGGATATCTCCTGCTATTCCTTCACCGAGGTTGCCCGCGCGGCTGAGCCGATGATGCCCAATGGTGGAAGTATCCTGACCCTGA
>JAZFRG010000361.1:0-2496 GCA_036445535.1 Sphingomonadales bacterium | reverse complement strand
GCCCAAAATATTACGGATCGTGCCGTTGGGCGAGCGCCACATTTTTTTCAAGGAAAACTCTTCAACCCGGGCCTCATCGGGGGTGATGGTCGCGCATTTCACGCCAACGCCATACTTCTTGATGGCTTCTGCCGCATCCACCGTAATCTGGTCATTTGTTTCATCGCGCTTTTCGATCGAAAGGTCATAGTATTTGAGATCAATATCAAGATAGGGCAAAACCAGCTTTTCGCGAATCCATTGCCAAATGATCCGGGTCATCTCATCGCCGTCGAGTTCAACTACCGGATTTTTAACCTTAATTTTTGCCATTTTTCTCTGCCCTATATTGTGCTGTTTTCTCTCCGGCCTTCTTAAAGGCTAGACCAGGTCCTGTGAAGCGAAAAATAAGAAAATCCCTAAAGAGGCTTGGCGGGGCTATTTTCCCCTGTTATGAACGCGCGTCGCCAACAAAATGAATGATGAGAGAAAACTTTTGAGCAAAATTCCCCCAATCCATCCTGAAGGCATCAAGTTTGTCTTTATTTTTGCCGGCATTACAATTCTCTTCGGTCTTTTATGGGCACCGCTTTGGGTGCCAGGGGTGATCCTGACGCTTTGGTGTGCCTGGTTTTTTCGGAACCCTGAGCGCCAGACCCCAAGCGGGAAGGGGCTGGTTATTGCCCCCGCCGATGGCAAAATTTGCCTGATTACAGAAGCCACCTGGCCAGAGGAACTTAGGGAAAAAGGGCCCAAGGTCTGGCGGGTTTCAATATTTATGAATGTTTTTAACGTCCACGTGAACCGCAGCCCGATGAAAGGCATCATCACTAAGCTAGCTTATGTCCCGGGCAAATTTTTCAATGCCTCGCTGGATAAGGCCTCTAAAGATAACGAGCGCCAACTTGTTGAAATAAAGACCACAGATGGCAAGGATATTGCCTTTGTTCAGATTGCCGGGCTGGTGGCAAGGCGGATTGTTTGCTTTGTAAAAGAGGGCCAAAACCTTGGCGCTGGCGAAATTTTCGGGTTGATCAGATTTGGCAGCCGGGTTGACATTTACCTTCCCAAAGGGGTTAAACCTACCGTGGAAGTGGGGCAGATAACCACAGCAGGCGTTACTGTGATTGCCAAACTTGCCCGGAACAAAGGGTAGGGCAAAAAGGTAAAAAATGATTGAGCCTAAAAGAAAGCGGAAGTTTAAGCCCAAACGCCTGAAGCATTTAAGCTTTAAGGCCATGGCCCCCAATATGATTACAGTTTTGGCGCTAAGTGCCGGGGCGTTTGCTATCCGTTTTGCCTTGGAGGGGCGTTTTGAAGAAGCCATTTTTGCCGTTTTAATCGCGGCCATCCTTGATGTCCTTGATGGCGGAATAGCCCGGCTTTTAAAGTCCACTAGCCGATTTGGCGCGGAACTTGATAGTTTATCTGATGTCATTAGTTTTGGCGTTGCCCCGGCGTTCATTCTTTATAACTGGAATTTAAAATTACTGGGCGGTCTTGGCTGGGTTCTGGCTTTGGCCTTCATGGTATCCTGTGCGCTTCGCCTGGCCCGGTTTAATTCAAAACTGGAAGATGATGAAGAACCCCGGCGGAAGGCCGGATTTCTAACCGGCCTGCCAGCGCCGGTGGGGGCAGTGCTGGGGCTACTACCCCTGATGCTGTCGCTCGAGGTTGGTTTAGATATTTTTAAAAATCCTGCAATTGTTGGATTTTATACCGCTTTAATTTGTTTCGGAATGGTTTCGAAAATTCCCACCTATTCCTATAGGTCGGTGCGGTTTAGGAAAGACCTGATGGTGCCTATTCTGTTGCTGGTTGCTTTGATGGCAGCAGGGGCCCCCACCTACGGGTGGTGGACGCTTATCGCGCCCGCCACTTTTTATATTTTATCTATTCCCGTAGGTGTTTACCGTTTTTATAAAATAACCAAACTGTCCTGATTTATTCAGCAGGTAAGGTTGCCGGTTTTTTGCCAAAACGCCTTTTCAGCCTTTGATGAACCAGTCGACCTTGCTCGCGTTTGACCGTGCGGCGCGAACGCAGGTGAACTGGCAGGGCCAGGAACACGGGTGTGAGAACCAGGGTCAGGACGGTGGCAAAGGAAAGTCCGAAAACAATCGCTTGCGCCAGGCCAACCCAGATAAAGGAGGTCGGCGAGCCAATGACCACGCTTGGGGCCAGGAAGTCGATGTTAAACTGGAACACCATCGGCAAGAGGCCAATAACCGTTGTCACGGTGGTTAGCAAAACCGGGCGAAGCCTTTGCGCCCCGGTTTGAACGATGGCTTCCAAGGGAGGCATGCCGCTTTTAACCAGGCGGGCGTAGGTATCGATTAAAACGATGTTGTTGTTAACCACAATCCCGGCCAGAGCAATCACCCCAACACCAGACATAACAACGCCGAACGGTGCTCCGGTAATTATCAAGCCCAAAACAACCCCAACGGTGGACAAGATAACCGCGCTTAAGATCAGGAAGGCCCGGTAAATACTGTTAAACTGGGTGATCAGGAT
>JAZFRG010000360.1:0-10463 GCA_036445535.1 Sphingomonadales bacterium | reverse complement strand
TATCAAAAACTTTTTTGTACTTCGATAAATCCCTGAGGCCTAAAATTGCTCCTTCTTTAAGAGCTTCAAAAATATCCCCTAGGTTAGGGTCTATCTTTTTAGATTTTGCCAAGGAGATATAAAGATCCAGAGTCTTAACGAAACTTTTTTTCAAATAAAGTTCCCTGGAAAGGGCTCTAAAGGCAATGAGAAAACATTGCTTCTTGGTCCCTAGAAAAGTTTTTTGTTCTAAATCATGAAAAATTTTTGAATCATGGTTTGTACAAAAGCCATTAAAAGTTGAAGCCTCATTAATCCCAACCAAAGAAACCTTTGGAACACCCTCCTGTTCAAGTAAAGTTGTAAAATCAAATTGGCCTGAATAAACATGACCTTCGTGTGCAATTTCCTTAAGTGAACCACTTTTGGGAACCGTATGCGCCTTAACTATCTTTCTAGAACATTGGTCTTTAAATGATTCTGGTACCAAACAGTCCTTATAATTGAAGAATTTTTTGACCTCCTTTTCGATTTCCCATGGATTAATTTTTAGCCCCTTTAAGAAATCCCTTTTATTTTTTTTACCCATATCTTTTTTAAACTAAAACTTGTCCTTTTTGGCGCGGACCTCAGCAAAGGTTGCGACATCCTTTGCCAAAAAAAAGGGATTGGTGGTTTTTTCCTCGGAGATAAAAAACGGCACGGTGGGCTTGCCCTCGGCTCTAAGCGCCCGGACGTCTGCCAGACGGGCATGGAGCGCCGGATTATCGGGATCAACGGTCAGGGCAAATTCGCCGTTAGCCTCGGTATATTCGTGGCCGCAGTAAACCTTGGTGTCGCCGGGGAGTTTTTTCAGTTTTTGCATGCTTTCAAACATCATCTGAGGGGTGCCCTCAAACAGCCGCCCGCAACCCATGCCAAAAAGGGTATCGCCAACAAAGACGGCAGCCTCTTCCTTGAACCAGAATGAAATCTGGCCCCGGGTGTGGCCCGGGACAAAAAGAATCTCAGCCGAGGTTTCACCGAAGTTAAAAGGCGCTTCTTCAGAGACCGGGATATCGATGCCGGGGATGCGCGCCTTTTCATAAGCAGGACCAACAATCTTGGCCCCGGTCGCAGCTTTAATGCCTAAATTACCACCGGTGTGGTCCCAGTGGTGGTGGGTGTTCAAAACATGCGTGATCGCCCAGCCGCGGCTTTCAGCCTCAATTAGGGGCTTATCCGCGACCGAGGGGTCAAGGATGGCCACCAGCCCGGAGACCGGCTCGCGCAGTAAATAAGCATAATTATCAACTAGAAGAGCGACCTGGACGATTTCCAAACTCATGGGGAAGAAACTTGGGCCATAAATTACTTTCCGGGGGCTGCGCCGTAGGTGGCGTCTAAAAAGCGGCGCTCAAGGCGCTCATCTTCCTTGAAGCAGCCCCTAAGCTGCATCGTCACCGTATAAGCATTGCGCTTTTGCACGCCGCGGCTCGACATGCACTGATGCAGCGCATCAATGATAACGGCAACGCCTTTGGGCGCCAGCGCCGTTTCGATGGCATCGGCAATCTGCGCAGTCATGGTTTCCTGGGTCTGCAGGCGTTTGGCGAAAATCTCAATGACGCGGGCCAGTTTCGATAAGCCAACCACCTTGCCATCGGGCATATAGGCAACGTGGACCTTGCCGATGATCGGCACCATGTGGTGCTCGCAGTGGCTTTCAAAGTCGATATCGCGGATGACAACCATATCGTCGTAACCCTCAACCTCTTTAAAGGTTTTCGCTAGAGCATCTGCAGGGTCTTCTTTATAGCCGGCAAAAAATTCTTCGTAGGCTTTGACCACCCGGTTCGGGGTATCTTTCAGGCCCTCGCGCTGGGGGTCGTCACCGGCCCAGAGAATAAGCGTTTTAACAGCTTCTTCGGCCTCGGCCCGGCTTGGCCTGGTTGGCTTGGTTTCAACTGCTTTGAGGTTTACATCTTTTTTACAAATCGCGTCCATCTATGGTTCCCTTCTTGGGACAATTCAATGTCGCCGCTTTATAGGAGTACTTTAGTTTAATTCCAAGCATTATATAATGCAAATCAGGTTTGAAACAACCCCGCCCGGATAAAGTGTTGGTGAGGCGGGAAGGCCTTGTTATAGGATGTGGCTATGGAAACGCTTTACACCAGAGAAATTCTAAGACTGGCCTTGGGGCTGGAGGGGTCGCGGTTAGATAAGCCCGATGTCAGCGTAACAAAACACAGCCGGGTTTGCGGCAGTACCATAACCATTGATGTAAACTTAAAGGCCGGTCGGGTCTCGAATTTCGGTGCCGAGGTCAAGGCTTGCGCGCTGGGCCAGGCCTCAACCGCGATTGTTGAAAAACAGGTTTTCGGAAAAACCTGGGCGGATTTGAACCCGGTTTATCAAGAATTGCAAAATTTGCTGGCCGGGAAAACGGAAGATTTTCCTGCAGAGTGGAAAGAACTGGAAGTCTTTGTCTCTGCCCAACAACACAAGGCCCGCCATTCCGCCATCCTGCTGCCTTTCAAAGCCCTGGAAGAGGCCTTTAAAAACAAATCCTAAAAAAAAATTATTTTTTCTCTTGCATTTTTTTTGAACCCGTTGTACCCCTACTCCAAATGGTACATATAAGGATTGAAAAAAATGACAGCGCCATCAGACATTATAAAGGAATATGAAAAAAAAGGTTTTTCCCTGAGCCAAATTGGAATGGGGTTAGGGGTAGGAACCGGGATAACATTTGGCGCAGCCCTTGGCGCGGCTTTTGGCAATGTTGCCATGGGAATTTCCTTTGGCATCATCATTGGTGCGGTTATAGGCAGCCTTTTGGTCGGGGCGCTAAAATCTTTAGAGACCAAGGAATAACGGGCGATATTTTATGGAAATCATAATCGACATCGACGGAGAAACCCCAATGTTCGCCCAATTAATCGAGCAGATCAAAAAAGCCGTGCTGTCCGGCAGCCTGGGCCCGGGGGATGCCCTGCCCTCAATCAGGCAGCTGGCCAACGATTTGGGCGTGAACAACAAGACGGTCGCCAAAGCTTATCAATTATTGGAGCGCGACGAGGTCATAAATACCAAAGGTTACCGCGGTACCTTTGTTCACCCCGAAGCGAAGGCTAACAGCAAAGTGGATTTAAACGAGTGGGTTCTAACAAAATTTAGTGAAACAATTACGGCACTCAAAAAGGCAGGTGTTACGGATAGTGAAATCCGCATTGCCTTTGGAAATGTCATGCATAAAAAAACCAACTTGGAGAATTAAAATGTCGACCACCCTTATCCTTTTTTACGGAATTTTTCTATCCCAAATTTTTCTGATCTCGGTCTATTTCCCGATGAAAATCAGAAGCCGGATTTTGTATATTCTTAATAATTTTCCGCCCAAGGACTACCCCAAACTTTATCCCAAGCCCTATGATTATTCAGCGGAACAGGGCAGAAAAAACGGCCTTAACACCTACCGTTTTATAAACCTGTTTATTGCCGGGGTTGGCTTGGCGATCTTGGGCTGGGGTTTGGTTTCCGGTTATGACCCGGACCCCTTAGGCGGCGACGAAATTTTTGTAATGATGTACTTTGTCCTGCAGATTTCGCCAATTTTATATTTGGAAATAAAGGGGCTCAAAATTCATCAGCGGATGAGAAAAGCCAATATTGGTAGCCCCCGCAAGGCCGAGTTGAACCCGCGTCATTTGTTTGATTTTATTTCCCCGGTCTTTGTCGCCCTGGCGGTCTTATTATACGCCGGGTGGATGGCCCATTTTATTTATAATCTAGGCTTTGATGCCCCTTGGCGCTGGGAAGTTTATCTAACCCTCGCAGGGATAACGGGTATGAATTTACTTTTTGCAGGGATTGCAGCCAAGTTTATGCTGGGTAAAAAAATAAACCCCCACCAGGCCTATAAAGACCGGCTGAACAATATTGAAACCGTTGTAAAAACAAGCGTATTTGCCAGTATCGCAGCGAGCGTTTTCCTGATCATGACCGATCTTGCCGATACCTATGCATGGGAGCTCTACGATCCGATTATGATGAGCGTCTATGTCCAGGTAATCCTGTCGTTAAGCCTTGGAATTGAAATTAAAAAAATCAAAGTCGAAGCGATAGATTTTGAAGTTTACAAAAAGGACAAGCCTGCCCGTCCGGTCTAAAAAAACTTCCCCTCCCAGGAAGGGCCCCGGTCACGACAGCGCCCGGACTTTCCAAAATAGCAATCCTGCTTTCCTAAAAAGCCCTTGAAGAGGCCTTAAAGGAAAAGTAGGATTGCTTTTCTTATTAGGTGCCACTGGCTTTTTTGGAGCAATCAATAGCAAAAAAACTTGGGATACTTTTTTTACTTTTATTTTCAAGCCCTTCCCTGGCAGAAGACTTCACCCTGCCCCCTGGATTTGAAGCGACCGTGTTTGCCGATGACCTGGGCTACGCCCGGCATCTGGCGGTCCGGGAAGATGGCGCGGTATATACGATTTTAAGGCGCCGGGCCTTTGGCCCTGGTCTGGTGGCGATGATCGATGATGACCGCGATGGGGTCGCCGACCGGGTGGAACGCTTTGGCTCATACCGTGGCACCGGCATCGACTTTTACAAAGGCTATCTTTATTTCGCGACCACCAGCGCAATTTACCGTTACCATTTTGAAGGCGATGAACTGGTGCCCTTGGGTGCCCCGGAGGTGGTTATTTCAGGTCTTTCCAGTTTTGGCAACCATAGCGCCAAGCCCTTTACCTTCGACGGGGCGGGCAACATTTACGTAAATTTCGGCGCGCCGTCGAACGCCTGCCAGGTGCGGTCACGCTCAAGAGGCAGCCCAGGCCAGGACCCCTGCCCGCAACTAGAAGCGCGCGGCGGCATCTGGAAATTTTCTGCCAACACATTGGGTCAGAGCGCAGATGATGGTGAGCGTTATGTCACCGGCATCCGAAACGCCATGGGTCTGGACTGGAATTTTGAAACAGGGGCGTTATTTTTCACCACCCACGGCCGCGACCAGCTGGCCCAGTTGTGGCCGGATTTTTACTCAACTGCCCAAAGCGCCGAGCTGCCCTCGGAGGAATTTCATCAAGCAACACCGGGTGCCAACTATGGCTGGCCATACAGTTATTATGATCACATCAGGGGTGGGCGGATGGTTGCCCCGGAATACGGCGGCGACGGCAAAACCTTTGCCGAAGAGGGGAAACACCAGGACCCGCTTTTGGCCTTTCCCGGTCACTGGGCGCCCAATGATTTGTTGTTCTACACCGGCGATGTGTTTCCAGACATTTACCAGGGTGGGGCCTTTATTGTCTTCCATGGATCGTGGAACAGATCACCCTTTCCGCAAGAGGGATACCGGGTGGTCTTTATTCCTTTTGAAAATGGCGCACCTTCAGGGGACTGGGAAACCTTCGCCGAGGGGTTTGCCGGGCCGGGAAGAATCAGCTCATCCGGGGACGCAAAATATCGGCCCATGGGGTTGGGGTTTGGCAGTGACGGGGCGCTTTATATCTCAGATTCGGTGGAAGGGCGCATCTGGCGGGTGATCTACCTGGGCCAATAACCTTGTCAACCACCTCATTTAGCTTGCTTTCCTTTTCTTTTCTTGGAATAAAAAGTGCGGGTTAAAAAAAAAATAATAAATCAGGAAAGAGTTTAGCAATGACAGATAAAGTTGGGATGGCCGCTGAGGCGGCTGGAGAGCCTTTTTACAAATCGGGGGAGCTTTTTGGACATCCAAAAGGCCTGTATGTATTGTTTTTGACCGAAATGTGGGAACGCTTTTCCTACTATGGCATGCGCGGACTGTTGATGCTGTATCTGACGCAGCATTTCTTCTTTTCTGATGAACCTGCCAGTTACATTTACGGTTCATATATTGCACTGGTTTACGTTCTGACATTTGTTGGCGGCCCTATTGCTGATCGTTATTTGGGGGCGCGAAAGGCGGTAATCTATGGTGCTGTTCTGTTAATATTTGGACACTTTGGTATGGCATTTGAGGGCCAGCAATCAACCCAGACATTAACCTGGGAGGGTCAGAACTTTGAACTTGAATTTGAGGGCCGTGGTGAGGATGATTTTGAGCGTTTCATAATTATTGACGAGCAGCCTTACGCATTTACATTTGAAAGTGAAAATGGTGTTGACGCCGAGACAACAACATACCTGGTAGTTGAAGGAGGCCCAGCCGACTTCCCTTCGCGCCTGGAAACCAGCGAATTTGAGGTCACCACGGTTAAAAATAGTTTCTACGTGAATGTTTTTTACCTCTCCCTTGCTTTTATCATCATGGGCGTTGGTTTTCTGAAAGCAAATGTATCAACGATTGTGGGCTCTCTTTATGCGCCAAATGATCCACGCCGAGACGGTGGATTTACAATATTTTACATGGGGATTAATCTGGGGGCATTCCTGTCTTCAGTGACTGTGGGGATAATCGGCATCAAATGGGGCTGGAATTATGGGTTCGGTTTAGCGGGAATTGGCATGATATTTGGTTTGGTGGTGTTCATTCTTGGGCGGCATCTTTTGGAGGGCCGTGGGGATCCGCCGTCGCTGGAGGTTCTGAAAGAAAAGGTTGTAGGCCTGCCCCGTGAATGGTGGATTTATCTGTTTGGTCTGGGTGGTGTCGTGGTTTGTTGGCAACTGATGCAAAATCTGGATGTGGTGGAATATCTGATGAACGGTGCTGTTATGTTGATGCTGACCGTGGTTATTGGCTATTCCATCATGAAATGTGAAAAAGTTGAGCGGGATCGCCTGTTGGTCGCGCTGTTTTTGATCTTGTGCCAGATTCCTTTCTGGGCACTTTTCGAGCAAGCAGGTTCAAGTGTCACCTTGTTAACGGAGCGTGCGGTCGATCGTGAACTGTTCGGCGTTTTAATTCCCACACCTGTATTTCAGTCTTTGAATGCCCTGTTTATTTTCATCCTGGCACCTTTCTTTGCCATTATGTGGGTGGCGCTGAGCAAACGAGGTCTTGAACCTTCCACTCCTTTTAAGTTTTCTCTTGGTGTCCTGCAAGCGGGGCTAGGTTTTCTGGTCTTGGCTTTGGGTATGGAGATGGCCGGTGTCGATAGTATGACGCCAATGATCTGGATCGTTTTGTTGTATCTTATCCATACAACAGGCGAGTTGTGTCTTTCACCGGTCGGCCTTTCGATGGTCACAAAACTGTCCATTCCGAAGATCGTGGGCATGATGATGGGGTCCTGGTTTTTGATCTCTGGGTTCGCGAATTATGTTTCAGGTAAAATTGCCGCGGCGACCAGTTCTGAAACCGTGGGCGGTGTTGTCACTGATCTAGCGGCAGCCCGGGCCACTTATATTGATGTCTATACCAATATTGGCATTGTTGCGATCATCATTGCGGCTGTGATTTTTGCACTGACGCCTTTCTTGAAAAAACGCATGCACGGGGTCCATTAGGTTTAATGGCAATTAAATATTTCAAAGCGGCGGGGTTTTCTCCGCCGTTTTTATATGTACAAAACAGTTTTACTAATGAATCCGGTTGCGAAGGGTGACCCTCTTGGCTAACGTATTTTGCTTAGTTCTAAATTCCAAACAATTGGGGGAAAACTCAAATGAAAAATACACGACTAACAGGATTGCTCCTGGGGGCCAGCTTGGCGGCGATCGCTATCGCAGCACCTGCCACCATGGGCCAAGAGGATGGTGGGCGAGCTGCTCACCAATCAAGCTACAAACCGATGAGCTCGGTGCCAACCATGATTACAGGTGTGAACATCTATGATGGCAGAGGTGGCTTTATCGAAAACGGATCAATAATCATGTCCGGCGGCGACGTTGTTGCTGTTGGGGTCGATTTGACCGCACCCGAAGGGGCTGTCGTGATTGATGGCAATGGGCAATGGCTGACACCGGGGATTATTGATGTGCATTCGCATTACGGGGTTTATCCAAGCCCCCAAGTCAGCGCCCATTCCGATGGCAACGAGATAACGAGTGCCAACACCGCAGAAGTGTGGGCCGAACACGGCGTTTGGCCGCAAGACCCTGGCTTTGCCCGGGCGCAATCTTCGGGCGTTACCGTCATGCAGATCCTTCCGGGCTCTGCCAATTTGATCGGCGGCCGCGGCGTAACGCTTAAAAATGTTCCCGCCAGAACCGTACAAGCGATGAAATTTCCCGGTGCCAAGCAGGGCGTAAAGTTCGCCTGCGGCGAAAACCCGAAACGGGTTTATGGCCAAAAAGGCGTCTCGCCCTTCACCCGGATGGGCAATGTTGCCGGCTACCGCGCGGCCTGGGCTAAGGCCACCGAATACAAGCGCTCTTGGGATGAATACAATGAAAAGGTTGCGGCTGGCGAAGAGGCAAGCCCACCGACCCGCGATCTACAGATGGACACTTTAATGGGCGTCCTGAACGGTGAAATTTTAATCCAGAACCATTGTTACCGGGCCGATGATATGGCCAATATTATCGAGGTTTCAAAAGAGTTTGGTTTCCAGGTCACAGCTTTCCACCACGCAGTAGAAAGCTACAAGATCGCCGACATTCTGGCCGAGAATAATATTTGCTCGGCGATGTGGGCCGACTGGTGGGGTTTTAAAATGGAGGCCTTTGACGGCATTCGTGAAAACGCTGCCCTGGTTCATAACGCCGGAGCTTGTGCAATTATCCACTCAGATTCCGGGACCGGCATTCAACGGTTAAATCAAGAAGCGGCCAAAACTGTTGCGGATGCCAAAAAAGCCGGGCTTGATATCCCGCTTGCCGAAGCCTGGAGCTGGGTAAGTTATAACGCCGCCAAGGCACTTGGTGTGGAAGATCAAACCGGATCTCTTGAGCCCGGCAAAGACGCCGATGTGGTGCTTTGGACCGCTAATCCGTTTAGCGTTTATGCAAGGGCCCAGCTGGTCTATGTCGACGGCGCGCTGGTCTATGACATGAACGATGAAAGTACCCATGCGGTGTCTGATTTCCGCCTAGGCTTTCCAGGTGAAGGAGACGACCGATGAGGAAATTTGCAAAATATTTGGCGCCTTTATTGTTCGCCGCCTCAACCATAAGCTTGGCCCACGCTGAGGATGTAGCCATTGTTGGCGGCACGGTCCACACCATGGACGGCGCGGCCATTGAAAATGGCGTGGTCATCATCTCCGGTGATACCATCGAAGCTGTCGGCGGGGCCGATACGGCGGTGCCTGAAGGTTACCGCGTTATCGATGCCACCGGCAAACAGGTGACCCCGGGGTTAATGAGCGCTTTCACCCAGATCGGCTTGGAAGAAGTATCCTTGGAAGGATCTACGATTGATCATTCGATCACCAACACCTTCTATACCGCTGGGTTCGAGGTCGCTAAAGGCTTTAACCCGGATACCCCGATTATCGCCATTAACCGCATTGAGGGCTTGACCCGGGCGGTTATTATGCCGGGGTTCGGGGTTCCCTTTAACCAGAACAACAGCAAAAGCATTTTCCCAGGCCAGGCGGGCATTATCCACCTCGGCGGCGGCAATGATGCGGTTACTTCAAGCCAGGCGGCCGTGGTTGTCTATCCTGGCAATGGCGATGTTGGTGGTGCCAGAGGGGCGGTTATGGATTATCTGACCGGTGCCCTTCGGGAATCAAAGCCACCGGCGAAAAAGAAACGCCGCAGTTCATCTGATGCCGGCAGTGGTGGCCCTGGGCGTTTTGCCAAGTCACCTGAGGATAAAGCCGCTTTTACCAAAGCTGTCACCGGTGAAATCCCGCTTTATATTCTGGAAGACAAGGCTTCGAAAATCTTGCAGTTGATTGCGCTTAAGGAAGAGTTTCCGGATTTGGACCTGGTTATCCTGAGCGGTGCCGAGGCCTGGGTGGTTGCCGGTGATTTGGCAGCGGCTGATGTTTCGGTGGTAATTACCGGTACGGATAACCTGCCCGGTTCCTTCGATAGTTTGGCAGCGACGCTTTATAACGCCGCCCGGCTAGAGGATGCCGGGGTTAACTTTGCCATTGTCGCGGGCGGATTCAGCTCTACCCATAACGCCAGGTTGTTGCCCCAGGACGCTGGCAATGCTGTCGCCCATGGTCTCAGTTGGCAAGGCGCGTTGGAAGCGATCACCATCAACCCGGCGCGGATTTTTGGCATCGACGATACGGTCGGCTCTTTGACCGTGGGTAAAGAGGCTGATGTTGTGGTTTGGGACGGCGATCCTTTGGAGGTTATGACCTCCCCGGATCATGTCTTTATCCGGGGCGAGGAAAATCCTTTGGTAAGCAGACAGACCAGGCTTCGCGAGCGCTATATTGATCTTGATGCGGAAAAGGACAAGCCGCTGGCCTATAAGAAATAACCAACAAGAAATATAAATTAAAGGCGGGTTTGTTCCCGCCTTTTTTTTTAAAAAAGGGCCGGGGGGATATACCCACCCGGCCTGAGTCACGACAGCGAGGATTTTGCAATCGCCCCTCGGGGCAACTGCGGAGGAAGATGACTTGTAAGGACACAAGTCAAATCAACCCATCCACATAGCCAAGATACCCTTTCTT
>JAZFRG010000359.1:0-9965 GCA_036445535.1 Sphingomonadales bacterium | reverse complement strand
TGGAATTCCTGTTGCCCTATGTGAATGAGTACCTGGGGAAAACGATGGGGATTAGCCTCCTTGCAAAGCCGGATTTATTGGGTTTGATCGCCGGGGTTCTGGTTTTCATAGGCCTGGTCGGGGGTTTGTTTCCAGCCTGGTTTGTTTCCGGCTCGAAACCTGCCTCGATCCTGTCAGGGGGGAATGTATTAAAAATGTCCAAAGGAGGGCTACGAGGATTTTTGGTGGTTTTCCAGTTTGCTATTTCAGTCGGCTTGATCATCATGACCTTTGTAGTTCATTCCCAAACCAAATTTGCTCACTCATTGGACACTGGGTTTGAAACGGGTGACCGGATTGTCTTATTTGGAACCCAGCGCGGACCGGAAGAAACCAAACGCATTGTTGAAACCCTCAAGAACGAGTTGCTTGCCTATCCGGGCATTATTTCCGTCGCGGGCTCCTCAAACGTCCCAGGTCTTGAGGATTTTTCAAGAATGCAGGGGTTTTTGCTGGGACTGGATTCTAATGATCAAATAACCCTTTCAATGATGTCCGTAGGAAACGATTTCTTTGAAACCTACGGAATTCAGACCTTGGCTGGCCGTGACTTTGACCCGGCATTTCCCGCTGACCAGCTTACCGGCCAAATTTCTGGCCCGGAAATTCGCCGAGGAACGGCCATAATAAATGTAACTGCAGCCAATCGTTTGGGCTTGGGTTTGAACGAGGCGGTGGGGCAATCCATTCGCTTGAATTTCGGGACTGAAGATGCAGCCCCCTATGAAGTAAGGGTAATCGGGGTTGTTCCTGACTTGCATTTACGGTCAGCTCGGGATTCCATTGAGCCTCAAATTTTTGTCAACAACCCTCAGAATTTTGATTACCTTAGCTTTCAAGTTAGGGCCGGAAGTCTTGATACAATTTTACCGGAAATTGAAGCTGCGTGGGACAGGGTAATGCCCGACCAGGCCATAAGTTGGTCCTATGTCGACGATATTCTTGGGCGCCAATACCTAGCAGAAGACCGTCAGGGTTTGACGTTAACCGTGGCTGCTATTCTAGCAACAGTTATCGCCAGCATGGGCCTTTATGGAATGGCTGCTTTTGCGGTTGAGCAAAAAACCAAGGAAATTGGGGTTCGAAAAGTATTTGGGGCGACCATCCCCGACATTTTACGACTTATTATTTTCCAATTCTCAAAACCGGTTTTGGTTGCCAACCTTATCGCCTGGCCGGTGGCTTGGTATTTTTTAAGCGATTGGCTTGGGGCCTTCGTTTACCGTATTGATTTAAACCCAATGTTTTTTGTGGGTGCCAGTTTTATGGCCCTTTTAGTTGCCTGGGTAGCGGTTGGGGGCCACGCAATTCGGGTAGCTGGCACAAACCCCGTAAATGTTTTGAAAAGCGAATAATCTACCCAGTGAGGCGGTCAATTTGGCCGCCTCACCGAAAATTTACACTTAAAAGCCCTAAACCGCCCTTAGAGTAAAAAAAAGTCTGGATTTTGCTTGCCGTTATCTAGTATCTACTAGGGCAACAAAGGGAGGAACAAATGGGCGCACCGGGAATGAAATTTATCTTATTAGGTCTGGCGATCGTGCTGGTCGGATTTTTCTTTGAAGAAAACTTGAAAGAAATGGGATCAGGCTATTTCATGGGCGTTGAAATTTTCGGGGCGCTGGTCGTTCTGTTTGGTGCCTTTCAGTTTTTCAAGGCAAGGAATGCAGGCCCCGAGGCTGGGAGCGATGAACTAGTTCAGCTCAGGAATGAAATTCTTTTAAACACTTTGGCCCGGCTTACTTATGCGGATTCAAATACCAAAGCAGTGGAAGTTGAAGCGGTTCGGAAGATTTACAAACGCGAAACAAAGCAGGATGTAACAGCAGCAGAAATCAGGGTTGCGGCGCGTGGTGATTTACATGAGACACAGGCCTTTGATCGCTATCTTACCAAGGGTGGGGCTAAACTGTCCCGGGAAGACAAGTGTTTTATTATGAAGGCCATGGCTGAGATTGTGAAATCTGACGGCTCTGTAAGCCCGGGCGAAGTAGATTTCTTCGATGGCGTTGGCAAAGCCTTTAAAATGAGTGCCTCTGAGGTTGCCGAACTTCGTAAATAATTACCATTGAATCTTTAATCAAGCTGGGATAGCGGTCCCAGCTTTTTTTTGCTTATTCCTTGACTTTATTTAGTTTAAGATTAAACTATTTTAATCAAGGAGGAAATCCTATGAAGATTGCCATTATCGGGGCAGGGCCGTCAGGCCTGTATTTCGCTATATCCATAAAGCTTAAGAAACCTGAGTGTGAGGTTGAGGTTTTTGAGCGCAACAAGCCAGATGACACTTTTGGCTGGGGCGTGGTTTTTTCCGACCAAACGCTGGGAAATCTTGAGGCTAATGACCCGAAAAGCGCTGAAGAGATTGCGAATAATTTCTCACACTGGGATGATATTGATGTTCATTTTAAAGGCGAAGTTCTTACCTCAAGTGGCCATGGATTTATTGGCATAGGGCGGCTCCGTCTTCTGGAAATTCTTCAGGCCAGGGCATTGGAACTTGGGGTAAAAATTCATTTTGAAACCGAAGTTGAGGTCTCTGATCTTGATGGAAAGTTGGCTGGGTTTGATCTCATCATCGCCTCAGACGGCATCAACAGTAAAATCCGCGAAGCCTATCCAAAAGAGTTTGAAGTTGATGTTGATGTCAGGAAAAACAAGTTTGTCTGGCTTGGCACACATAAGGTTTTTGAGGCCTTTACCTTTATTTTCAAGGAAACCGAACACGGGCTGGTCTGGGCCCATGCTTACCGGTTCGATAAAGAAACCTCGACTTTCATTGTTGAGTGTTCGGAGAAAACCTGGAAAGCCCATGGTTTTGATAAGCAAACCCAGGAAGATACCAGTGCTGTTTTCCAGGAAATGTTCGCCGATTTTCTGGATGGCAATGACCTTCTAAGTAATGCCAAGCATTTAAGGGGCTCGGCCTGGCTGAATTTCAGGCGAATTATTTGTGAACAGTGGAGCCATAAAAATATTATCCTTTTGGGGGACGCCGCGCATACTGCACATTTTTCCATTGGCTCTGGCACCAAGCTTGGCTTTGAAGACGCCATTAAACTGGCCGAGGTTTTAACGACCTCGTCGCTGCCTTTAAAGGAGGCCCTGAGCCAGTATCAGGAAGAGCGCCATTTGGAGGTCATCAAAATTCAATCGGCGGCCCGAAATTCGACCGAATGGTTTGAACACCTACACTGGTATATGGATTTTGAGCCCTTGCAGTTTGCCTATTCGCTTTTGACCAGAAGCCAGCGGGTCAGCCACGAGAATTTGCGGCTTCGTGACAAGGTCTGGCTGGAGGGTGTTGAAAAATGGTTCGCGGGAAAAGCCATTGGTAAGATTTCCAATGAAGCTGTGCCCCCTATGTTTACGCCCTTCAAGCTCCGGGAAATGGAGTTGAAAAATCGCGTTGTGGTTTCGCCGATGTGCATGTATTCGGCCAAGGATGGTCTGGTGAATGACTTCCATTTTATTCATCTTACCTCCCGAGCAATGGGCGGTGCCGGGCTGGTTTATACGGAAATGACTGACGTTTCGTCTGAGGCCAGGATTACGCCGGGTTGTGCCGGGCTTTATAATGATGAGCACGTAAAGGCATGGAAACGGATTGTTGATTTTATTCATGAAAACACCGATGCCAAGATGACCATTCAGCTTGCTCATGCTGGCCCCAAGGGTTCTACCAAAATTGGCTGGGAAGGTTATGATGTTCCCTTGGACAGTGGTAATTGGCCACTTGTTGGGCCATCTCCGATTGCCTGGGATGAGCCCAACCAGGTGCCCCTTGAGATGACCAGAGAAGATATGGCCGGGATCCAAGAGGATTTTGTTGCCGCGACAAAAAGGGCAATTGATTGCGGGTTTGATATGTTGGAACTCCATGCCGCCCACGGCTATC
Organism: Sphingomonadales bacterium; assembly: GCA_036445535.1. GTDB lineage: Bacteria > Pseudomonadota > Alphaproteobacteria > Sphingomonadales > SMXR01 > SMXR01. The sequence continues at coordinate 6,028 of JAZFRG010000359.1, read as the reverse complement.
TGTTGTCTTCTTTTATTACCCCCATTTCCAATAAGCGTAACGACGAATATGGAGGTAATCTGGAAAACAGGCTGCGTTTTCCTTTGGAAGTTTTCACCGCCATGCGCGCGGTTTGGCCCTCCGCAAAACCCATGTCGGTCAGGATTTCAGCCAGTGATTGGGTTGACGAAGCAGGCATAACCGGGGACGAAGCAGTTGAGATCGCCCGGGCCTTTGAGGATGCTGGCGCAGATATCATTGATGTTTCCGCGGGCCAAACCTCGACCGAAGCCAACCCCATTTATGGCCGGATGTTCCAGACTCCGCTTTCTGACCAGATCAGAAATAATTTAAAATGTGCTACAATTGCGGTTGGTAATATTTTTGAAGTGGATCACGTCAACAGCATCATCATGGCCGGACGAGCTGACCTTTGCGCCTTGGCCCGCCCGCACCTGATGGATCCTTACTGGACGCACCGGGCAGCCGCCGAGCTTGGGTATGGAGGTAGCGAGGTTCCCAAACAATATACCGCAGGGTTTGACCAGCTAGAGCGGCTTTTGGAGCGGCAAAGGGAAATGAATAAAGCATGAGCAAATTTTCAAAACATCATGTTCTGATCACCGGCGGGGGTGGCGGTATCGGCTTGGCAATTGCTGAGGCCTTTGCCAGGGAAGGTGCCCGCATCAGCATCACTGGACGCAATGAGGAAAAGCTAAAACAGGCCGCAAAATCCCTTTCCAAATGCCAGTGGGCGGTCATGGATGTCAGCATAGAGGCTTCGGTCAAGGAGGCCGTTGCCGATTTGGCCGAAACATTTGGGCCGGTTACTATTCTTATAAACAATGCCGGCATTGCCGAATCTGCGCCGCTTGGAAAAATGGACCTTGAGCATTGGAAAAGGCTCATTGACATCAACCTGACCGGTGCATTCCTGGTAACCAGAGAAATTGGTCCGGCTATGCAGGCGCGGAAGTCTGGGCGGATTATCAACATCGCCAGTATCGCCGGTCTTGAGGGTTTGGCTTATACCTCTGCCTATTGTGCTTCCAAACACGGGCTGGTGGGTTTTACGCGGGCGCTGGCGGATGAGCTCAGGAAACATTCAGTCACAGTAAATGCTGTGTGCCCGGGTTTTGTCCGTACCGAAATGGTTGACCGAACGGCGGAAAATATCATGAAGAAAACCGGCATGGACCGTGAGGCAGCCATTGCTGAACTGGTCAAATTAAACGCCGGTGGACGCCTGATAGAGCCTGAAGAGGTGGCAGATGTTGTCCTGGACCTGGCTGCGGGCGATGCCAACGGGAAGATTATTCCCATGACCGGAGAAGATCGAACATAAAATGATTAAAGCAAATTCAAATAATCGCGAAGCGCTAAGGCTTTGGCTCCACCTGATTACGTTGACTACTGTGGTTGAGAAAAAAATCAGGCGAAACCTGAAAACCAAATTTGAAACCACCCTGCCCAGGTTTGATATTATGGCCACTTTGGACCGCTCGGGGCAAAAAATGACTATGGGCGATTTAACCAGCAGGCTGCTGGTATCAAAGGGTAATGTCACGGGCGTTGTCGCCTCGTTGGTAAAACAGGGGCTTTTAAAACGCGAACGCGATAAAAGTGATAAGAGAACCCATTATTTAAGCCTTACTAACAAAGGGAAGCGGGAATTTTCCGAACAAGCCAAAGCCCACCAAGGCTGGATTAATGATTATTTTTCAGGTCAGGAAATGAGTGAATTATCGGCTATGGTTGCTCAGCTCTCTAAATTAAAGGAAACCATAAGCCAAAACCAGAAAAGGGGAGTGGAATGAATCCAAAAACCTTTAAACCGGAACATTTTCTTTGGGATTTCAAGGATGGCATTGCTGTTCTTACCCTGAACCGCCCTGAAAAGAAAAATCCGCTGACCTTTGAAAGCTACGCTGAACTTCTGGATACTTTTAGGGCTTTGGAAAATCATGGCCCGGTAAAAGCAATTATTTTAACCGGGGCTGGGGGTAATTTCAGCTCAGGCGGAAACGTTCAAGATATTATCGGGCCTTTGACTAAAATGAGTAAAAAGGAGCTCCTGGAGTTCACGCAAATGACCGGCAATGTTACCAAGGCGATGATGAAAACAGCGATGCCAATTATTGCTGCTATCGATGGCATTTGTGTGGGTGCCGGTGCAATATTGGCGATGGCTTCTGATCTAAGAATTGCCACCCCTGAAGTCAAAACAGCGTTCCTGTTTAACCGGGTTGGCCTGGGCGGCGTGGATATGGGGGCCTGTGCTATTTTGCCCCGCATAATTGGCCAGGGCCGGGCTGCAGAGCTTTTATATTTGGGCCGCGTGATGAGCCCTGAAGAAGGGAAAGACTGGGGCTTTTTTAATAAAATTGTTGAAGCAGCTGATTTAATGGCAGAGGCCAGAACTGCGGCCGGAAAAATTGCAAGAGGACCTACACTTGCCAATGCTGTGACCAAAAAGCAGCTTTATGCAGAGTGGAATATGGGTCTGGATGAGGCCATTGATGTTGAGGCCGTAGAGCAGGCCAGATTGATGCAGACCAATGATTTCCGGCGCGCCTATGAGGCGTTTGTCAAAAAAGAAAAACCAGTTTTTAAAGGGGATTAAAATGAGAGCCTATACCGAATGGCCATTTTTTGAGGCTCATCATGAAAAACTAGCCAAGGACATTGATGCCTGGGCAAAAAAAAACCTCGTTCATCTCGCCAAAGAATTGGACGGGGATATCGATGCGCTTTGTGGGAAAATTTTAAAAGCACTTAGCGCTGATGATTGGCTAACATATGTGGTTCCCAAAGCATATGGCGGAAAGTTTGAGGAATTTGATGTCAGATCGCTTTGCATCATCCGCGAAACCCTGGCCCGCCATTTGGGACTGGCTGACTTTGTTTTTATTATGCAAGGTCTGGGTTCCGGTGCGATTTCACTTTTTGGAAATGATGAGCAAAAACAAAATTACCTGCCGGCTGTGGCCAGAGGTGAAAAAGTTGCCGCCTTTGCCCTGACCGAACCCAAGGCCGGGTCGGATGCCGCCAGTCTTGCCATGACTGCCGAAGACAAGGGCGACCATTATATTCTTCATGGCCAAAAAACCCTGATTTCCAATGGCGGGATTGCCGATTTCTATACGGTCTTTGCCAGAACCGGGGAAACCCCTGGGGCCAATGGGATTACCGCCTTTATTGTTGATGCCAACTCTGACGGCCTAGAGGTGGCTGAGCGAATGAAGGTTATAGCCCCCCACCCTCTGGCCCGTTTGAAATTCAACGATGTAAAAGTTGATAAATCACAGGTTTTAGGTAAACCCGGCGAGGGCTTCAAGGTGGCAATGGCAACCCTGGATGTTTTCAGAATTTCGGTAGCCGCGGCGGCTTTGGGTTTTGCAGTCTGTGCCTTGGATGAAGCCGGGAAGCGCGCCAGATCCCGAAAAATGTTCGGCGCACCGATGGCCGAATTACAGATGATCCAGGCAATGTTGGCGGAAATGGCTTTGGATGTAGATGCTGCCGCGCTTTTGGTTACCAGGGCGGCTTGGAAGCGCGATGTCCAGAAAAAACGCGTCACCAAAGAAGCCGCGATGGCCAAGCTTTTTGCCACCGAAGCTGCCCAAAGTGTGGTCGACAAGGCGGTCCAGATTTGGGGCGGAATGGGCGTGGTTACCGGCCAGACGGTTGAGCACTTGTATAGGGAGGTCCGGGCACTTCGAATTTATGAGGGGGCTTCTGAGGTGCAAAAAATTGTTATTGCCCGCAAACATCTGGAAGAGCTTGAAAAAAAATATGCCCCTTAAGACTTCCCATAAGGACACCTTTGTCATTGATAACTTACCTGCCGAGCACGAGTGGCCGGAGTTTGCCTTTAAATTGCCCGAGGTAAATTATCCAGACGGTTTGAATGCTGCAACAGAACTTTTGAAAGCTGATCCGGACAAGGTTGCTATTTTATCCGATGAAAAAAACTGGACTTACGGCGAGGTCGATAAAACTTCTAGCCAGGTTGCCCATGTTCTGGTGGAGGACATGGGGCTAGTACCTGGTAATAGGGTTTTACTCCGGGCCCCCAACAGCCCGATGATGGCCGTGTGCTGGTTAGCAGTTTTAAAGGCGGGCGGGGTTGCAGTCCCAACCATGCCGATGCTCCGCGCCGTGGAATTAAAAAAAGTCATAAAAAAAGCCAAAGTCAGCCATGCTTTGTGCGATAGCCGTATGGGGGATGAGCTGAACTTTGAAAACATGATGACTTTTCATAAGGGGGAGCTTGAAGAAAAACTGGCTAGCAAGCCTGAAAATTTTGAAATAGTTGATACTGCCGCAACCGACCCGGCGCTCCTGGCCTTTACCTCTGGAACTACCGGCAAGCCCAAGGCCTGCGTCCATTTCCACCGCGATATAATAGCGATGGCCGATACCTTTTCTAGGCATATCTTGAAGCCTAAAGCGCATGATATTTTTGCCGGCACGCCGCCGCTTTCCTTTACCTTTGGTCTGGGGGGCTTACTGGTTTTCCCCTTTGCAGTAGGGGCCTCTTCAGTTTTGAATGAAACCAAGGGGATTGAGGCGGTCGCAGCTGAAATTGAAAAATTCAAAGTTACTACACTTTTTACCTCCCCCACTGCTTACCGGGCGCTTTTGGGTTTTATAGACAAATATGATTTTTCCTCGCTAAAAAAATGTGTCTCGGCCGGGGAAACTCTACCCAGGGCAACCTCGGATGCCTGGACCAAGGCCACTGGCGTCCGGCCCATTGATGGCATTGGCGCGACCGAGATGATCCATGTTTTTATTTCTGCTTCAGGTGACGATATTCGCCCAGGTGCTACCGGCAAAGTGGTTCCCGGTTATGAGGCGGTGGTGCTGGATGAAAATTACCACCCCTTACCAAGGGGCAATACCGGTTTCCTTGCGGTCAAGGGGCCTACTGGGTGTCGATATCTGGATGATGATCGCCAACGGAAATATGTCAAGAATGGCTGGAACCTTACAGGCGATATTTTCCACCAGGATGAAGACGGCTACTTCTGGTTCAAGGCGCGGTCTGACGACATGATTGTTTCCGGCGGTTACAATATTTCAGGGCCCGAGGTCGAAGAGGGGCTTTTGTCCCACCCGGGGGTTTTTGAATGCGCGGTTGTTAGCGCGCCCGATGAAAAGCGTGGCAATATTGCCAAGGCCTTTGTGGTTCTTTACCAGGAATTTGAGAGTAGCCCTGAGATGATTAAAACCCTCCAGGATCACGTTAAGGCAACCATCGCACCTTATAAATATCCGCGTGCTATTGAATTTATCTCTGAATTACCGAAAACCGAAACCGGAAAAATTCAGCGCTTTAAACTGCGTCAACAGGAGCAGGAAAAATGAGCACCTTCCTTTATCAGATCAAGGTTCACTTTGCTGATGTTGACCCTGCGGGGATCATGTTTTATCCACGGATTTTTGAGATGGTCAATGAAACCATTGAAGAATGGTTTTCCTCCATAGGGTTTTCTTTTTCAAAAATTCACCTCGAGGACCAGGCCGGAATCCCGCTGGTAAAAATTGAGGCCAGCTTTCATAAACCCTCTCATTTGGGGGAGGTTTTGGATTTTGAACTGGGGGTTGAGCACGTGGGCGGTTCCTCTTTGGCGCTTAAAATTAAAGCCTCGGGAGGTAGCGAAGACCGTTTCGAAGTTAAGGCTATTGCCGCCCATATTGATCTGAACACCAAAAAAGCAACGCCCTGGCCAAAGGATTTGAAAACTGAACTGGAAAAATGGCAGGAATAAAGATGGATATTTTACTCCCCAAGGGCTGGAAGCGGCCAAAAGGTTACTCAAACGGCATTTCTGCCAGTGGCAAAATGATTTTTGTTTCCGGCCAGGTTGGTTGGAATTCTGATGAGGCCTTTGTTGCCAAAAGCATGGCTGATCAAGTCCGCCAAACCCTTGAAAACACACTTGCCATTTTAAATGAAGGGGGCGCTGGGCCGGGGAATATTGTTCGTATGACCTGGTATGTTACCAGCAAGCAAGCTTACCTGGACAGCCTTCCAGAAATT
>JAZFRG010000358.1:0-2696 GCA_036445535.1 Sphingomonadales bacterium | reverse complement strand
CGGCAGGCGCGTGGTCCGGTCGATGTGCGCCGACTGCAATTGCTGGCAGGTGAGATTGATCACGTTACTCATATCGGCGCCCTTCAGGTTGGCGTCGGCCATCACCGCTTTGCTCACCGAGGCGCGGTTGAATGTGGTCCCAGCCAGGTTGGCGCGGCTGAAATTGGTCGCAATGCATTCCGCGCCGGAGAGGTCGGCGCCGGACAGATCGGCCCCCGACACATCCGCCGTGCTGAGCGCCGTTTTATGGAACTTCGCTCCTTGAAGATTGGCGCCGCCCAGTTTGGCTTTTCGCAGGTTGGCCCCGGAGAGGTCACCGCTGGAAAGGTCCGCCCCCTCCAAATTTTTGCCCATCAGGTTGGCCTTCCGCAAATCGCCCTTCCCAGCCTCCGCAATTTCCCGGTCCGACTTTTCTCCCTCCGCCATCAACTCACCTTTTAAAAAGTACTCGATCCCTAACCGATACCCTTAATCCTGACTACTGTATGAAACGGTTCGCCGGTTGTCAAATCCTCCCGGCGCAGTGGCAATGCCCCCCGAACCGGTCTATAATCTTTCCTCAGAAACGACGCCTTAATGATAAGGCCACCCTTTTCAAATCATGCCTTCGTTCATTCTCTATAGTGCCGCGGCGATTGCCGAAATTGGCGGGTGCTTCGCCTTCTGGGCCTGGTTGCGATTGGGCCGAAGCGTTTATTGGATTTTCCCCGGCCTGGTATCGTTGACGGTGTTTGCTCTGTTGCTCACCCGTGTTGAATCACTTTTTGCGGGCCGGACGTTTGCCGCATATGGCGGAGTCTATATTGCCGCCTCGGTGCTGTGGTTGTGGGTGGTCGAAGGCCAGCGCCCGGATCGATGGGATGTTTTAGGATCGGTCATTTGTCTCATCGGCGCGGCAATCATTTTATTGGGACCCCGGCCACAGATTTAATGCAAAGACATTCAAATCCCTCATACCGTAACGCCCTCCCCACCCCCCTTCGCCCGAGTCAGTCAATTTTATGTTCCAATAACCTTCATCTTAGTTTATATTGGTATGTCGAACAATCATTGGGACTAAATTTTACGCCCAATATCGCGCCTAAAAAATAATAAATTCTTTTATTTTCTTCCTTAAGTATAACCACCTACAAACGTGACCATGTCGTTAAATAACAAAAAAGACTAACATAACTTGCTTTAGATTCTTATTTGGGGAGATAGCGATGAAATGCCTGCTCACAAAGCCTTTTTCTTTATTTATTATATTAAGCTTAGGGATAATTAGTGGTTGCCAGAAAACATCCTTGAAATTTATACCTTCTAATATTTCAACCTTTGATGTTTATTGGAAATATGACAACCTCCCGAGAGATGCCTTGTCCCCTGTTATCACAGCAACTGAAAATTGCCTAAGATATGACTACCATAGGATTCTCATTGACACCGACCCAGATCACCTGACCGTAAAAGTAAAAGTTGGTAATCCTAGCGAAAATTCAACAGCAGTTTATAACGTTTCTTTAAATTTATTTATTTTGGAAATACCTCGACAAACCCCCACTGAAGCAAATCCAATTAAACTTCATGTAAGGGCATTAATGTTTTCTTCGTCTTACATTGAATGGAATGAGGTAAAAAAAGTTTATAACAATGAAGATGATATTTACCAAATTGCACTGGAGGTCAGAGAATGCTTAAAACAAAGTATACGACAAAGTATTTAATTATTTTTCTTTTGCTTACTTGTATCGGATGTTTTAAGACACCCTTGCAAAAGGCGATCGAAGAAGTCGCATCAGATTATGAAGCCAAACAACCTGCGGTAAATATATCAAGAAATGGACATCATATTACTGACAAAGGGGTCTCAATTCAAAATTGCTATTTTGGAATTAAACCTTCTGATTCTAGAGGGTGGGATGAGATAACTCTTAACTATACTGGCTCGAAGGATGGAAATTTGAAAGTTGATTTTGTAAATATCATTAAGGGCGCCGTTGGCGGCTCATCAATGGTGAACTCTTCCATCATACTTAAAAACATAGATGAAGAAGCCATTGAAAACCTTTACATGAAACCTCAAGGCCCCTGCCTGGAAAATGACGAGTTAAGAAAAAAATATATGGGCAACGGAAAAAAAGATAAAGTTATCGTAAGAGCCCTAAAAGCCAGAGAAATATCTATAACGTCTAATGATGAAAGCTCAACGCATTTGGAAGTCAATATCCCGGTAAGTTCTGGTGGAGTGGGAGGAAAAATTGATGCTTCAGCCTCTAGCTCAGATAACAGTACCCAGGTGTGGAAAGGTACTCAACTCTATTTTGCCCATCAAATTAAGGAATTTTTAACAACTATAAAAACGCGACTGTTCCAGAATATCCCAGTGGATGGAAGTACAGATAGGCTTGCAGCCTGCTCGTTTACCTTAAACGGAATTGATATACCTAATAAATCTTGGAAGGGAGCGTTAAATTGCCAAGGAGACACCCAGCCTACCAACATAGGAGCCAAATTAAATGGCTACGATGGAAAAACTAAAAATGGGATAACTTATTCCGTTACCGTACGTCAAACCAGACCAGGGCTTTTTGAGATAGAAATTTTTAAAATTGTTGTAGTCGATGCATAAAAACTATCTCAAAACTTCCGTGAGTTGAATTACCGGTTCCAGGGTTCGGTGTGGCGGCGTTTTTCATACCAGATATGGGTGGTGG
>JAZFRG010000357.1:0-2175 GCA_036445535.1 Sphingomonadales bacterium | reverse complement strand
GTCAAGGCCGGCTTGGGCATCCCGTTATAATTTTTAAGACTTAAAGACATCCTCGGCGGCGGTCATGCTGGCGCTTTTGGCCTTGATCTCGGCTTCGCTGCGTGCAATCTCGCGTTTTAAAACCCTGATGCGATAGGCCAACTCGTCAAGGGAAAGCGTATCGAGCTTTTCCGCCTCGATCGCTTCAATGGGCGTATCCTTTTTTTTCGGAAGGTCGTCTAAATCCATCTTTTATTTTCCCGGTTTTTAAGTCTTTTATTTTTAGCCTTCGAAACCTATAGTCCACTTTTATTATAAAACGGAGTAGTCCCCATGAGCGAGTTAATTCTTTACGATTTTCCTGAATCCGCTAACTCTTACAAGGTCCGCCTTTTGTTCAGCTTTATGCAAAAATCCTATAAACTGGTAAAAGTGGACGGTTTGAGAGGGGGTTCGAGAACCCCGGAGTTTTACAAAAAAAACGTTGATCGCAGGCTACCGGTTCTGGAATTGGAAGATGGAACAGCCCTGGCGGAATCAAACGCTATTTTGTATTATTTATCTCAGGGAACCCCGTATTTTTCAGAAAACCATTTGGAACAAACACAAATTTTAAGATGGATGTTTTTTGAACAATACAGAATTGAATGCCATATAGGAACGCTGCGTTTTCGTCTTCAACATATTGATGAAAGATTGCTGGAATTTGAAGACAATTTGAAAAAACGCGGTATTGATGCCCTAGGTGTCATGGATGATCATCTAAAAAATCATGACTTTTTTGAACTTGACCGCTTTACAATTGCCGATATTGCCTTATATGGCTATACCCATGTCGCCGGGGAAGCCGGAATTGAGCTTTCCAACTTTCCGAATATCCAAAAGTGGATCAAAAGGGTTGAGGAGAGAGAACGGTTCATCCCGTTCACGGAGCGATAAGGTATTTAATTGGGAGACGAAAAAAATGGCACAACTTCTTATGCCGATGGCCACCGCGGTCTGGCTGATTGACAACACCACGCTGGCATTTAACCAGATTGCCCGCTTTTGCAGCCTCCATGTCCTTGAGGTTCAGGGCATCGCCGATGAAACCGTGGCCCAGAATATCGTCGGCATTGACCCAACAGCAACCGGCCAGCTGACCTGGGAAGAAATTGAGCGCTGCCAGAAAGACCCTTCTGCCGAACTGGTGCTGGTTGAAGACGAGATTGCAGCCCAGCCGCGCACCAAGGGGCCGCGTTACACGCCGGTTTCAAAACGCCAGGACAAGCCGGCGACGATTGCCTGGCTGTTGCGCTATCATCCGGAATTTTCCGACAACCAGATCTGCAAGCTGGTCGGTACCACCAAGCCAACCATTGGCGCCATTCGTGACCGCACCCACTGGAACATTAACCAGATCCAGCCTCAGGACCCGGTTTCATTAGGTCTCTGTAAACAAAAGGAATTGGATGAGCTGGTGCAAAAGACCGCCCACAAGGTAAAAGCCCCCGAAGCCGAGGCGGTTGAAAAGATTTAAATATTAATTTTCAATCAGGAACTTATGTGGTGTTCCATAATGTCTTTGATGCGCAGTTTTTCGCGTTTTAGCTGGCCTATCTTACCTTGATCCGGAAAGGGGTGTGCATTTTCTTCTTCGATGGCCTCTTCGAGGGAATGATGTTTTCGACTCAAATCTTCAACTTGACCCATTCTCAGTTCTCCCTGTTTTTTTGCATGTGAAAAGCCTAACACAATTTTTTAAAAAATAGAAATCGCACCGCCAAATTTTAAAAAGGACTGGGAATTCCGGGACCCCCGGCCTAAAGTCTGGCCAGGAGATAAGGGGTAAATCTGTGCGGGTAAAACGACTCATCGTGGGCATGACCGGGGCTTCAGGGGCTATTTATGGCGTCCGCCTGCTTGAAATCCTGAAATCCCTAAACATAGAAACCCATCTGGTGATGAGCCCGTCGGCGGAAATTACCCTTGGGCTTGAGACCACCTACAAGGTCGCGGACCTGGGTAAAATTGCCGATGTTGTTCATTCGGTCAAAAATATTGCCGCAAGCATCTCAAGCGGGTCGTTTGAGACCAGTGGCATGATTGTCGCCCCCTGTTCGATCAAAAGCATGTCTGAAATTGCCACCGGGGTAACCTCAAATCTCCTGACCCGGGCTGCCGATGTTACCCTGAAACAACGCCGTACACTGGTCT
>JAZFRG010000356.1:0-2005 GCA_036445535.1 Sphingomonadales bacterium | reverse complement strand
GAACGGTATCATCGACGATTATCCCGAGGCTGGTAGCGGTAATGGTTGCTGCTGCCATGCCCACCTGGCCGACCAGGAGCGCCCACAGGCCGAAGGTCATCAAAATCGGTATCGAATTGGGGATCAGGCTAAGAAGGCCAATTGAGAGGCTTCTGAGCGTCATAATCATTATTCCCCCGATCAGAATCAGGGCAAAAATATTGCCAGTGATCATCTGGTTGATGTTGCGCTCGGAAATAAACGAAAACATCACGGTGGCGCTGGTCGGTTTGCTGTGCATATAAGCCGGAAGTTCAGCGGCAATCCAGTTTTCTGAACGGGTCAGGAAAGCGCGCACTTCAGCGGTAGGCAGGTTTTGCAGCGTTGCCGTCACCCGGGTTGCTGATTTGTCGATATTGATCCGGTCATTAAGGTCTAAACCATATGGCAACGAGAGTTCATAAAGCAGCAAGTATTGCGCCGCCAACTCCCGCTCTTCAGGCATTTTGTAAAAGGCCTCATCATCACCATTCAGGTTTTTATTGAGCCGCTTAATAATGTCAGAATAGGAAAACACATGGGTAACCTCACCCTGGGTTCTGAGCCAGGCAGTAAAGGTTTCAAGGTTTTTCAGGTATTCAGGCTCACTAATTCCACCCTCATCCTGGGCTAAGAGCGAGTACTCAATGACATAAGGTCCGTTCAGGTTTTCGATGCCGAATTCAGCATCGTTCCTGAACTCAATTCTGTGGTCAAAATATTCCACCCACTGGTCATTGAGCTGGATCGTAGGGACCAGGGCAATAAGGGCGATGGCCACGGCGCTCATGGAAACAAGGATGGGTTTTCTTTTAACAATTACAAAATCTGCCAACCTTCCAAAATTATCGACCAGGTTAAACTTAGAATGGGCCCGCTCTTTTACTTTTAGAGGAAGCACGCTGAGAATGGCCGGCATAAAGGCCAGCGACAAGGCCCAGGCGGCGGCAATCCCGGTGGCAGTGATGTTGCCCAGGTGCCAGAATGGTGGGGAATCTGAAAAATTAAGCGCCAGAAACCCGACAATTGTTGTCAGAGAGGTGATCGAAACTGGCAGGAAATTGATCCTGATACTTTCTTTCAGGGCCGCGGTTTTGGTTACTCCGTCCCTCATCAAATTTAACATCGTCACAAGGATGTGGATCGAATCCGCAATTGCCAGGGTCAAAATAATCGTCGGCGCGGTTGCTGAAATTGGCGACAGCTTAATCCCCGCATAACCGGCCAGACCCATAGCAACCAATGTTGAGAACCCGATAACAAGAAGGGTCGCAACCGTGGCGCTAAAGCTTCGAAGCATGACAATCATGAAAATCAAAAGTACCCCATACATAAGCGGGACCAAAGTGGCGATATCACTTTCACCGGCTTCAGCAAAGGCATTGTTAAGCATCGTAATCCCGGAAAGGGCAATGGTCAGGTCTGGGTAAAGCTCATTAATTTCTGCTTTGATTTCCCGGGCAACTGCAACGGCCTCTGGAACTTCCCGGATGCTGACCTGCGGCATTTGCAGGGTGACGCTGACCCCGGTTGTTAGCCCATCCCTAGCGATCAGGTTGCCGTATAAAAGGGGCTCCCTATTCGCGATCGCTTCTTTTTCGTCCAAAGTTTCCTGAGACAGGGTAGCCCCATCGGTGATCAGATCCTCAACGGTCAGATCATCTTCATCGGCCCAGCTGTATTGGAAATTGGAAATTGAATCGACCCGAAGGGCGTAGGGAATTGTCCATGCGCGTTCGGTAATCCGTTCAATGGCATCTGTAACATCAGGGGTGAAAGCCTTGCCCTCAGCCGGTTTAACAATAAAAACAATGTTGTCGTTTTTGGTGTAAACATCCTGGAAGTCTTCAAAAGCAGTCAGCTCGGGATTTTCATCTGAGAAAAACACCCGGTAATTGGTGGCAAATTCCAGATGGCGCACGCCGGCGGCGGCCAGGCCAACCAAAAGAACGGTTAGAACTAAAACCGCCCAACGATAACGGACTAT
>JAZFRG010000355.1:0-3119 GCA_036445535.1 Sphingomonadales bacterium | reverse complement strand
CTAGGGCAAAACCCCAGAAAATAAAATTTATTAATGCAAATTGTGAAAGGGTTTCCTTATTTGCTTTTTTGGCCACCCAAAAAACATTCACCGCGGCCAGCAACAAAAATAACGCAATGCCCAGCATGCCCAGCAGGAAGATATCAAACACGTCGTAATCGAAAAATCCGCCCCTTTGATCGGCAATCATGGGTGCCAGGGTTTTGAATAATGGCGCAGAGGGGTCGGTTGATTGTTTTAAAAATTCCGTTATTCCGCCGAAGGTATGGCCTAGATTGGTGATTACCAGCCAGCCGCCAAGGGCGTATAAATAAACTTGTGGCTTTTTAAACATCTTGCTTTCCTGGTTAGTGCGAAAGGTTTAGTTCTTTGCCGGATTCCAGCAGGGTTTTGAGCCCTGACAAGACCATTGGCCAACCGCCGGAAACCTCACCAACCAGGACACTACCCTCCTGGAAATCATAATGGCGAACCGACAGTTTGGTCATGCCGTGGGTTTCTTCCAAAAGAAACTGGACCGTGGAATTCTCGTCCCTGACCGCGTCGTTCCAGGGCGCGGTAAATTGATAAACAAGCTCAATGGGCCGATCCACTTTGATGATCTTGCCGGTCAGGACCAGGCGATCCTCTCCGTTTTCGTCTTTAACATGAAATTTATAGTCGGACCCCTCTTGCCAATCTGAGGTTACGCGGGATTTAAACCAGTATTTTTCGGTAAATTCAGATTTTGTCAGCGCCTCCCAGACTTTTTCACGGGGCGCATCGATAAAGGTCACATAGTTAAATTCGGGTTTCATTTCTGTTTCTCCTCCAGGGATTGTTTAAGATCAAGTAGGGCATCAGCTCTGCGTTTGGTGTATTTTGAGACCCAGCGGCGGCTAATCTCACGGATCGGGATCGGGTTCAGGAAATGCAACTTTTCCCGGCCCTGCCAGACCACGGATACGAGGTTCACCTCTTCCAGAATGTTCAGGTGTTTGCTGACCGACTGGCGGCTGGTCTTGATGCCCTCACACAATTCCGAAAGCGTCTGACCATCCTTTTTCTTGAGGCGATCCAGTAGTTCGCGCCTTGTGGCATCGGCCAGGGCTTTAAAGACATAATCCATAAAAGGCATCCAGTTGGTTGCATGTCTTATAGGCAACCAATTAGTTGCATGTCAAGAGTATTGTGTAATTTTTCTTTTTGGGTAAGGTAAGATCATCATGAAAAATGGTTTTAAATTTGAAATTATTCACGGACTTGAAGACGTGGACCCTGATGATGATAATATTGATTTAGTTGTTACTTTGTCTGATGGTAGGAGGTTTTCGGCCTCAGTTTTTACAATGAAAAACATTGAAAAACTGATGAAGAAAGATGCGGAAACGGGAGAAGCACTTCATGGTAAATATTTTTTCTGCCCTGATATGCTAATAGTTAAAAATCTAACCCACAAAAATATCCAGGATACATTAGACGATTTAGCAAAAGATGAAACTTTAACTTTATTAAGAGAGTTAGAAGACTAACGCCCTACCCACACTGCGCCCGGTGAAGCAGCAAATGATCCGCCAATACACAGGCCATCATGGCTTCAACAACCGGCACGGCGCGAATAGCAATACAAGGGTCGTGGCGGCCTTTGGTGATGATCTCGGTCTCCTTGCCGGCGGTATCGATGGTTTTTTTCGGGTGCAAAATTGAAGAGGGCGGTTTGAAGGCAACCCGGGCGACCACCGGCTGGCCGGTCGATATGCCGCCCAAAACGCCGCCAGCGTTATTTGATAAAAACCTGGGGCCGTCGTTGCCGCTTCTAATTTCATCGGCGTTTTCCGAACCTTTCAAACTGGAGGCTTCAAAACCGGCCCCGATCTCAACCCCCTTGGAAGCGTGGATTGACATCATGGCGGAAGCTAAATCCTGATCCAGTTTGGCGTAATGCGGCGCGCCTAGGCCAATGGGCACGCCGGTCGCCTCAACCTCAACGACGCCGCCGTATGAATCGCCGTCTTTTCTGATTTTAATCAGCGCTTCCTGCCACGGCCGCACCGCTTCCTTGTCGGGACAAAACAGCATGTTGTTCTGGGCTTCTGCCCAGTCGAAATTAGCCCGATCGATAGTCATCGGCCCCATCTGAACCATGCCCCCATTAATCTTAATCTGATCTCCAAGAATTTTTCGAGCAATCGCGCCAGCGGCCACGCGGCAGGCGGTTTCCCGGGCGCTAGCCCTGCCACCGCCACGATAATCGCGGATGCCGTATTTTGCAGCGTAAGTGAAATCAGCGTGCCCGGGGCGGATTTTATCCTTGATGTCGTCGTAGTCCTTCGAGCGCATATCCTGGTTTTTTATCAGCAGCGAAATTGGATGCCCGGTGGTCTTGCCCTCAAAAGTGCCGGAGAGGATTTCCACGGTATCGGGCTCACGGCGCTGGCTGGTCACCGGTGAATTGCCGGGACGTCTTAAGTCCAGATATTGTTGAATGTCAATCTCGGTCAGATCAATATTCGGCGGGCAGCCGTCTATCACCACGCCAATGGCGGGGCCGTGGCTCTCTCCCCAGGTGGTGAAGCGAAAAAGTTTGCCAAAGGTGTTGAAGGACATGGTTATTTAGTAGCGTCGATATCGGGCGCGTCTTCCCGTTTCATACCGATAACGTGATAACCGGCATCGACGTGGTGGACTTCACCGGTGACGCCGGAGGACAGATCGCTGAGGAAATAGAGACCAGACTTGCCAACGTCTTCGATGGTGACGTTGCGACGAAGCGGCGAATTTAGCTCGTTCCATTTCAAGATATAGCGGAAGTCTCCGATGCCCGAGGCCGCCAGCGTTTTGATCGGTCCGGCGGAGATGGCATTCACCCGAATTCCATTATCACCCATGTCGCGGGCAAGATACTGAACCGAAGCTTCCAAGGCGGCCTTGGCAACCCCCATGACGTTATAATGCGGCATAACTTTTTCAGCGCCGTAATAGGTCAGGGTCAGGATGCTTCCACCATTGGGCATCATCGGCTCAGCGGCGCGGGCAACCTCTGTGAACGAATAACAGGAGATATCCATAGTCCTCAGGAAATTTTCCCGTGAAGTGTCGAGATAACGGCCTCTGAGCTCATTCTTGTCAGAAAAGCCGAT